>DQOT01000371.1 GCA_015658495.1 Fidelibacterota bacterium
TTGTCGAACACACCTTCATCTTTTGCTTCAATTAAAATAAAGATCGGAACATGATTTGGATTATTTTGTGACCACTTTTTCACTTCGAGTAAAGCGTCTTTAAATGTTAAATAATTTGTTTGAAAATCAATGTCGGGGAAATGAAGAACTTTTAACCCGGGCTCTATCAGTTCAGGGAAATTGGGTTTAATAGGATCTTCAGTAACAATATTTCCCAAACGATGATTAAATAAACCCCCATCCGGATCATAATAAACATCCAATTCAATTTGTCGTATTCCGGCTTGACTAAATTGTTGGTCTAACGGTAAATGGGAATAATCTAATTCTGCTGCGAGACTTGAATCAATTCTTGATAACCATTTAAACACATTATCATCCATAGCTAATCGGTAACTATTGTGGCTGCCAATTACTTGAAGTTGATTAATTTTCAGATCATTTATTTCTTGATGAGTCAAGCTGGGAGTTTGACAAAATATATATTGAATGAAAAATCCAAGATAAATGAGATTTTGTAATTGGTTTTTCATTTTGTTAAACCACCTCTACAAATGTAGTAAGTCCACTTTACACATATGAGATGCTCACCTGTTTTTAAAGGTTCTACTATTGTGCTGGTCTTGTTTCTGACCATAATGCCACCTGATAAGGAAACAATTTTGCAGTCATTACATTTTGCTGAACCGAGGGATCATTCTCCAAAATGAATCATGCGTCTGATTCAGTTTCCGTTTTGAGAATTACAATCCCAAATGTGGATTCGTCGTTATTGGTGGTTCGTCCAGCCATGAGGAAGATGCCTTTTTCCGTTAGGTTTTTCAAATAGAGATAATGTTTTTCCACCGTTTGGGATTTTTCCTCTGAGGGAGAATCTGTAAGCATGACCAACCGGGTGGGTTTTAGTTTATAAAAGAATTGGGGCAATTATTGAAACAACTTCCTTACTTGATTTATACCATTCCTTACGCAAATTTCTGTTGTTCGGTGAAGTTCCAATCCGCTATACCAATATGAATTAGACCAGACAAGACTTCCCGTATCTTTATCTCTCATTTTGAGTATAATGCCCACTCGGGCGCGGGTGTAATTAATTTTGCTCCCGGAAGAAATAGCGCCACCGTCGATTTTGGTAGTTGTGGAAGAGGATGTTTCTGCATTATCCGTATTGGCGTTGGCAGAAGCAGATTGGCTCACAGTTGTGGTGGAGGTTCCACGATCCTCATACAGGTAAGGTACGACAATCAATTCTGCATCTGTGTATTCTGTAATGATGCAGGAGAGTTCCAGGGTTTGGTAGCCTGTCCCAATGGAAACACGAGGGGATCGGGGTGTTTCTTCGTTTACATCAAACCCATATTTCAAAAAATTGTGGGACAGGCTCGTTTCCACCATTTCACCTGATCCGGGCATATAGGTGTGATCGTTGACGGGGATTATTTTAATCGATCCTACTTTGTTAAAATTATAACTCTCATTCACGGCGGGTCCATACCAGCAAGATATAGTCAATAAAATGGAAGGAATAAAAAAGAATTTTTTCATTATTCCGCAGAGAGGCTTTGAATATGAATTTTAGCTTCACTGCTCATGAATTCATCCATAGAATATTTCAGGCAATTTTTCCAAGCTGAAAGCGCCAATTTAGGCTCATCCAACGCTTCATGAAGTAATGCTTTCATGCGATAGACATCAGGATTGGTCTCATCGGTTTTTTGGGCAACAGAAATATGACCTAAAGCTTCTTTGTACATTCCGGCTTTCATAGCGGCGGATGCCTTTGAAAGGGCATTATTTGTTCCACCGCACAAAATCCCGGCTAAAATAAAAATCGATAATAGTCTCATGATGATTGTTCCTCTTTTGAAAGTTGATGGATAGCTCGTAAAACATCTCTCCTGCTAATCTGTCCCACCAGTTTTCCCCCTTCTAAGATAGGGAATCTTCTGAACCGGGAATTCATGAAGTTGTCAGCTACATTGGATAGGGTCTCATTGACGTCTATGGTGGTGACCTCAGTGGACATATATTCTTTCACGTAGCCACCGAGGTTGTTGTAATAGGAGGCCTCAAAGAGTGTTTTCATGCAATCTTTTTCAGATAGGATACCTACCAATTTGCCTTCATCATCTACAACCGGTGCGCCGGATATTTTATGGGATAAAAAAGTATCAATGGCCGTTTCGATAGGAGTATCGGGAGAGAAAGTGATGAGGTTGGTGGCCATAAATTCATGAATAGCATAATGTATATTCATAGGAGAGTTCCTTATCAGGTTTGATTGAAATTAGAGCCTTCGAACCCATAAAACAAATATGGGAGTAAATTGTTCCTGCAACCCATTTGTTCATTGAGCCTGTCGAAATGAACGAGGGATTAAAATTCATTTCCCCGTTTTTCAGAAGTAACCTATGACATTTCGACAGGCTCAATGTGCGATTTATTATTCAAACAGGGAAGATTCTTTAGAAAGGAGCATTCGAGCCCGATCCTGGTAAAACAGGTTCTCCGCCATGATTTCGGGGTGGGAAGTGGGATCTGCTTCGATTACACCATTGAGCATTGAATGGAACTGTTCACGATTTCCGGATTTTTGATGATAAAATTCAGCCATATGAACCGCATTGCCTAAATACTCTGGATTCGCAGACAAGGCTTGGTTAAAATAAGTTTCAGAATGAGACAATTCCACACCGGGGATGCGGGTGTACATGGAGCCAAAGAAGCGATAAGGACCGCTGTAATGATAGCCCGGTTCCAAGGACAGGATACGGTGCATAATGACCTCCAATAATTCCCGATGGTTTAAACGTTCAATGACTGGTTTTTTATTGAGATACCGCGCCAGGTTTGTGGCCCACCAGAATAATCCGGGGACAACCGATGGGGGTGCTTCCGCTATAGCAGAAAGCATTTTAAAGGAGCTGTCGCCCTGGGCTCTTTTATAGATCACAGAAAATTCAGGATGATTTAAGACTGCATTCCGGCAGAGTTGGCTTCCCTTTAAAAATAAGCCATTCCGTGTTTCAATATTTTTTTCAATAAACAATCCGCGGGTGTACAAAATTTGCCCGTATAAAATGGCTAAATCTAATTGAGTTGGACGCCGTTCATAGGCAAGACTGATGAAATGTTCAGCATTCTTGAGTGCTAAAGAATCTGTTCGCTGTTCCCAGTTTAATCTCCCCTGGTTGATCAGGAAATCCACATTTTGAGTTTTGGCAATGGTATCTTGCTGCGTGCCGGCACAATCCAGTGAGAAAAACCCTACAAGAAGGATTGATAATAGGGCGAGATTTTGTTTCAAGTTAAAAAGGTTCCATTAGCCTAAATTTCGGGCCATGAAATTACAGTTTACATTGGAAAATGGAAAAGACCATTAAACTAAAAACCATCGAGCCTACTGCATTGCTGGGCGTGGCCGATGCCCACATTAAACTCATTGAAACAGCAATTCCTGCCACCATCATTGTCCGAGGTGAAACCATCAAGATCCGGGGCGAAGACCCCGACATTGAACATGCCCATGAAGTGCTTCATGAAATGATGGAAACCCTTTCAGGGAAAGGCAGTCTGACTGTGAGGGATGTGCAAAACCTTATCACACTTGTGACCTCGGCAAATGGGATATCAAATGGGGAACATCGTGCACCTAAACTTGTGATCCATTACGGCAAGAAAGGCGCCATCGTCCCGAAAACCAAGGGACAGGAAGCCTATGCGAAAACGGTTCAAAAAAATGATATGGTTTTCAGCATCGGTCCCGCAGGAACGGGAAAAACGTTTCTTGCTGTGGCATTTGCAGTGGCCGCATTAGAAAACCATGAAGTGGATCGAATCATTCTGTGTCGTCCAGCCGTGGAAGCAGGGGAGAGTCTTGGATTCCTTCCCGGTGATTTGAAGGAAAAAGTGGATCCCTATTTAGCGCCCCTTTATGATTCACTCCGCATGATGCTTTCGGAAAATAAATTGACCAAACTCCTAGAGCGAAAGGCCATTGAAGTGGTGCCCCTGGCGTATATGCGCGGCCGGACAATGGACAACGCCTACATGATTCTGGATGAAGCCCAGAACGCCACGGTGTTGCAAATGAAAATGTTTCTCACGAGACTTGGTATTGGTTCCCGTGCCATCGTAACAGGAGACATTACACAGATAGATCTCCAAAGGCGCACTGATTCTGGATTGGTTCAGGTGGCAAATATCCTGAAAAATGTGGAAGGTATTGGATTTGCCACCTTAGATCGAAGCGATGTGGTTCGCCATCCCTTGGTGATGAAAATAATCCAGGCCTATGACGAAATTTTATCTAATGAGAAAAACACAAAATAATTTGAAACAATAGGGGTTTTTCTCTCTAAAAATACTTTCATCTATTTTCAGCCAAGACGGGAATTATTTTTTAATTTCCAAACTCTTCTATACACGCTTTTTAAAGGAAAACCATGCAACGGCAATCAGTTATAGTTGCGGCGAAACGGACACCGGTCGGCGCATTTCAAGGTAATCTATCATCCGTGTCTGCTCCAAATCTTGGGGCGGTTGTGATTAAAGCACTCGTAGAAGAAACCGGCATTGATCCTTCCCAAATTGACGAAGTGATCCTGGGAAATGTTTTAGCTGCTGGACTGGGACAAGCCCCTGCACGCCAAGCTGCGCTTTACAGCGGATTACCCCAAACCATAGAAGCACTCACCATCAATAAAATGTGCGGATCTGGCTTAAAAGCAGTCATGTTGGCGGACCAGGTCATACGGAGTGGTGATGCTGATGTCGTGATCGCCGGCGGCATGGAAAGCATGTCCAATGCACCTTATCTCCTCCCCAATGCCCGTGACGGTCAACGGCTCGGCCATGGAAAAATGATCGATAGTATGATTCACGACGGACTCTGGGATGCCTACCATGACAAACACATGGGGACTTGTGCTGAAATGCTTTCTAAAGATCGGAATTTCACCCGTGAAGCCCAGGACGAATATGCCGTCTCTTCATACAAACGTGCCCAAATCGCCCAGGCAAAGGGCGTTTTTAATTCAGAACTCGTACCTGTAGAGATTCCACAAAGAAAGGGTGATCCTGTGCTTGTATCCGAAGATGAAGAACCGGGGAAAGCCCGATTTGATAAGATCCCTGCACTCCGGCCTGCTTTTGAAAAAGAAGGCGCTATCACCGCAGCCAATGCGTCTAAACTGAATGACGGTGCTGCGGCTATTCTAGTTATGAGCGAAGATAAAGCAACTGAATTGAAGCTCAAACCCCTTGCAAGAATTGTGGCGCAGGCGTCTGCTGCTCACGAACCGGAATGGTTCACCACGGCGCCGGGTAAAGCCATAAGAAAAGTATTAGAGAATGCAAATCTCTCCGCGGATGACATTGATCTCTGGGAAATCAATGAAGCATTTTCTGCTGTTACCATGGCCGCCATTGACGATTATAAGATCGATCCTGCTAAAGTGAATATTTACGGTGGCGCTGTGGCCATCGGACACCCCATCGGTGCCTCCGGTGCACGGATCTTTACAACACTTTTGAATGGCATGAATCGAACCGGCGCCAAATATGGGCTAGCAACCCTCTGTATTGGCGGTGGAGAAGCATCCGCCTTGATCGTGGAAAAAATATGATCGATTTCACCCTAACATCCGAACAGGAACTTATCCAGAAAACCGCCCGGGAATTCGCGCAAGAGCATTTGGCGCCAGGTGTGATTGAGCGGGACGATAAAGCCGAATTCCCTACTGGACAGATCAAAATGATGGGTGAATTGGGCTTTATGGGCATGATGGTTCCGGAAGAATGGGGCGGTGCAGGTTTTGACACCATAACCTTTGTGATTGCCATGGAAGAGATTGCTGCGGTAGAGTTGGCCACATCTACAATCATGTCAGTAAATAATTCTTTGGTCTGTCAATTGTTTACAGATTATGGTACCCATGACCAGAAAGAAAAATATTTAAAACCGCTAGCCAACGGTGACATGCTGGGCGCTTATAGTTTAAGCGAACCTCAATCCGGGTCTGATGCCAGCAACATGCGAACGTTTGCCAAAAAAGATGGGGATCATTATGTGATTAATGGCACCAAGAATTGGGTCACAAATGGGATCACCAGCGACATTGTTGTCCTATTTTGCTTGACGGAAAAAGCCATTGGCTACAAAGGGATTACCGCATTTGTAATTGAAAAAGGAACACCAGGATTATCCACTGGAAAGAAAGAAGACAAGCTGGGCATTCGTGCATCGGACACCTGTGAACTTTATTTTGAGAATTGTCGGATTCCGGCTGAAAATAGGATCGGAGAAGAAGGCCAGGGATTCAAGATTGCCATGAAAGCGTTAGGAGGTGGACGAATCGGGATTGCAGCACAGGCGCTTGGTTTAGCCCGCGCTGCGTTGGAGGCAGCCGTTTCCTACGCAAAAGAACGGAAACAGTTTGGGAAAGCGATTGGTGAGTTCGGCGCCATCCAAAATAAATTAGCTGATATGGCCACCGAAATTGATGCCGCCCGGATGTTGATCTGGCGTGCAGCCAAATTGAAGGATGAAGGAAAAAATTACACCCGGGAAAGTTCCATGGCTAAACTATTTGCATCTTCCACAGCTATGAAAGCAGCCACGGAATGTGTGCAGATCCACGGTGGATACGGCTACATGCAGGAATATGGTGTGGAACGACTCATGCGGGATGCGAAGATCACACAGATCTATGAAGGAACATCTGAAATTCAACAACTTGTGATCGGGAAAGATCTGCTTAAATGATCACGGAAACAAGGGTGAAAATCGACTGGGATTCTCTGGGGTTTGATGTTGTAAAAACCAAGAGTATGTTTAAAGCAACCTGTCCAATCGATGGCAAGTGGTCAGAGGGTTCACTGGTCCCCTATGGCACCATTCAGTTATCCCCTGCAGCGGGTGTTTTGAATTATGGCCAGGGCGTATTTGAAGGGACAAAAGCTTTTCGCACGGTCAAGGGTGATGTGATTCTTTTCCGACCCGATCGGAATGCCCAAAGAATGGCATTCTCCACCAAGCGGCTTTGCATTCCAGAAATGGATACGGAATTTTTTTTGGATGCTGTTTTGAAAACAGTTCAGGATAATATTGATTACGTCCCGCCTTATGGAAAGGGGAGCCTTTACATTCGGCCTATTGTTTGGGGAACGGCACCCGCATTAGGTGTTCGTCCTGTTTCTGAATACACGTTCATGATTTTCGTGTCCCCGGTGGGACCTTATTTTAAAGGCGGCGTAAAACCCCTAAACTTAAAAGTATCCACGCAATTTCACCGGGCTGCCGCCAAAGGTATCGGAAATGCCAAGGCTATCGGAAACTATTCTGCCTCTTTATTTCCACTCATGAAAGCCAAAAGTGAAGGATTTGACGAAGTCATTTACTTAGATGCCATTGATGGGAAACGAGTTGAAGAGCTTGGGTCAGCAAATTTATTTATTTATAAAGAGGGTGTCATTCGAACACCCGCATTAAGCGGTTCTATTTTAGAGGGTGTTACACGGAATTCTGTCTGTCGGATCGCATCTGATATTTTAAACATTCCTGTTGAAGAGACGGACGTAGATATAACGGACGTTTTAAAAGCAGAAGAGGTCTTTTGTACGGGAACCGCTGTTGTTGTAACCCCTGTTGGAAAGATCACTTATCAAGGTGAAACAACCACGATCAATGGGAATCAAATGGGCTCAGTGACTGAAAAGATCAGGCAAACAATTTTAGCCATTCAACGGGGAGAAATGAATGATCCATTTGGGTGGATTTTCCCTGTAAACCAAATTTTTAAAAGGTGACATCATGTCAATTATTTTTGATAGCATGAATAAAAAAGGGCACGAAGAAGTTGTATTTTGCCACGAAAAGGATACGGATCTTAAAGCGATCATTGCCATCCACAACACAACCATTGGCCCAGCATTGGGTGGTTGCCGTATGTGGAATTACCCCACGGAAGAAGAGGCGCTCACGGATGTATTGAGACTTTCTCGGGGGATGAGTTATAAAGCAGCCATTGCAGGTTTGAATCTCGGTGGCGGGAAAGCAGTCATCATCGGCAATGCAAAGACGGATAAAACTGAAACTTTATTCAGATCATTCGGGCGATTTGTAGAAGGCCTTTCCGGTCGATACATTACGGCAGAAGATGTTGGTACCAGCGTGAAAGATATGGAATGGGTCCGAATGGAGACCAAATATGTTACCGGAATTTCCCGTGCGTTAGGCGGAAGCGGTGATCCATCTCCGATAACAGCATTGGGCGTATTTTCCGGCATCAAAGCCACGGTGAAAAAACAACTGGGAAAAGATTCACTGGTTGGCTTGAAGGTTGGTGTTCAGGGTGTTGGCCATGTGGGATATTATCTCTGTAAAAATTTAGCGGAAGATGGCGCACAACTCTTTGTAACCGATATTGATTCGGATGCGCTGAAACGTGTGGTGGATGAATTCAGCGCAGATGTGATTGGCGTGGATGATATTTATGAAGCAGACGTTGATATTTATGCGCCCTGCGCATTGGGTGCAACCTTGAACGATTATACCATCCCAAAACTGAAATGCGCTATCGTTGCAGGTGCTGCAAATAATCAATTAGAAGATGAAATCCGTCATGCTGAAATGCTAAAAGATCGGGGAATCCTGTATGCACCGGATTATGCCATTAATGCAGGTGGACTCATCAATGTTGCTAACGAGATCGAAGGATACAATCGGGAACGTGCATTCAGCCAGGCAGAAGGGATCTATGACCTGCTTATGACCATTTATGCGCAGGCAGATAAAGAGGGGGTGACCACCCATCAGGCCGCATCCAAAGTAGCAGAAAAAAGAATGAAAGATGTGGGATTACTTAAAAACGTTTACCTACCCAAAAAAAATGTCATGGGGAAACGTGATAGCAGCATCTAACCTTCATCCACGGAGATACGCCCGGGAGGGTGTACTCCAGGCGCTCTATGCCCAGCAATTTTCTGATGATGAACCCACCCTGACCCTGAATCGGGTTCTGGATACATTCCATGGACGGAAAAAGAATTCGGATTTCATATCAGCCCTCTATAATTGTGTGTTGGAACATGTCGATTGGGCAGACGATATTATCAAAAGTCATCTGCAAAACTGGGAATTTGACAGAGTGGCCCAAGTGGATCGGGTTTTGTTAAGAATGGGCATCTGCGAGATCTTTTATATGGATGAAATTCCACCCAAGGTATCCATCACCGAAATGGTGGAAATTTCTAAAGTGTACAGCACAGAAGAAAGTTCAGGGTTCATCAATGGAGTCCTGGATGCGGTTTATAAAGAATATCAACAACAAGAAAAGAATTAATCGAAATGGTACTGACGAGATTTTTTGGAACAAAATCTGATCGGGAGATGAAAAAACTCCGTCCAACCCGTGACAAGATCAACCAATTATATGATACACTGTCGTCCAAAACGGATGAAGAT
Source organism: Fidelibacterota bacterium (assembly GCA_015658495.1). Lineage (GTDB taxonomy): Bacteria > Fidelibacterota > Marinisomatia > Marinisomatales > UBA1611. Next base: position 9,467 of record DQOT01000371.1, read on the forward strand.
TTAGTCACGCGAACTCAAGAATTGAAAGAATTTGTGATCAATCAGCGTGAGGAGAAGGCTCAGTCTTTCCCCGCAGATATGGACCGGCATGAGCGAGAAAAAGAAATCTTAAAAGCGGAGCAGGGTGCACTCGATTTTATCATGGCGGAAGCTTTTGCTATCGTGAAAGAAACATGCAAGCGACTCTATGGCTCTTCCTGGCGCGTGTCCGGACTGGAGTCCACATGGGAAATGATTCCTTACGATGTCCAGCTCTTGGGTGCTATCACGCTTCATTCCGGGAAAGTGTCCGAAATGAAAACCGGGGAGGGAAAAACGCTTGTATCAACAATGCCCATTTATTTGAATGCACTCACTGGAAAGGGTGTTCATGTGATCACAGTGAATGATTATCTCGCCCAACGGGATGCTGAATGGATGGGGGAAGTGTATAAACAGCTGGGGCTTTCGGTGGGCTTTATTTTGAATTCCATGGATAATGTTCAACGCCGGGAAATGTATAACCAGGATATCACTTACGGGACGAATAACGAATTTGGCTTTGATTACCTGCGGGACAACATGGCACTCCAGAAAGAAGATAAGGTTCAGCACGGTCATGCATTTGCCATTGTGGATGAGGTGGACAGTGTGCTCATTGATGAAGCCCGGACACCTTTGATCATTTCCGGTGCTGTGGATGCACCTGTGGATGAAACGTTTACCACCCTGAAGCCCGGTGTTCAGCAATTGGTGAAACAACAATCAGCCTTGGTCTCTGAACTTGTTCGGGAAGCCCAAAAATTATTGGATGAAGATGATGAGGATACCGCTGGGTTAAAACTGCTCCAGGCCCAACGCGGGATGCCAAAGCATCGGCAGGTCATGAAGATATTCCAAGAACCTGGCATGTTGAAATTGGCACATGATATTGAGTCCATCTATATCCGTGATAAGAAAATGCATGAGGTAGATGAAGCCCTTTATTTTATAATCGAAGAAAAAAGTCATGTTATGGATATGACGGATAAGGGTCGGAATTTGCTGGCGCCGGACAATCCGGAAACCTTTATAATCCCGGACCTAGGCGAAATGCTTTTGGAAATTGGTGAACAGGATGATCTGTCTGCCATGGAAAAAGAACAGGAAAAAGATAAAGCCCACCAACTCCACGCGCAGCGGAGCGGCACCATCCACAATTTTAATCAATTGCTCCGTGCTTACACCATGTACGAAAAAGATGTGGAATATGTACTCCAGGAAGGAAAAGTCATGATTGTGGATGAATTCACGGGTCGTGTTCTTCCGGGTCGTCGTTATTCCGATGGACTCCATCAAGCGCTTGAAGCAAAAGAAAATGTCCGGATCGAACGTGAAACCCAAACGCTAGCGACCATCACCATCCAGAATTATTTCAGGCTCTATGATAAATTGGCGGGTATGACCGGAACCGCGGAAACAGAAGCAGAAGAATTGGGATCCATCTATGGATTGGATGTGACCGTAGTGCCAACCCACCGAGACATTATCCGGGATGATCGGGAAGACCTGGTCTATAAAACAAAACGGGAAAAATATAATGCCGCCATTGATGAGATCTCTGAATGTCATCACCGCGGTCAGCCTGTATTGGTGGGAACAATTTCGGTAGAAATTTCTGAATTATTATCCCGCATGCTGAAACGGAAAAATATTCCCCATAATGTTTTGAATGCCAAACAACACCAGAGTGAAGCCGAAATTGTAGCCCGTGCAGGTCAACGGGGAGCCGTCACGATTGCAACCAATATGGCTGGACGGGGAACAGATATTAAACTGGGTGAAGGCATCAAAGAATTAGGTGGTCTCCATATTATTGGGACGGAACGCCATGAATCCCGGCGGATCGATTTACAGTTACGGGGACGAAGCGGCCGGCAGGGAGACCCGGGATCATCCCGTTTTTATTTATCACTTGAGGATGATCTGATGCGTCTGTTCAGTTCAGATCGTGTGGCATCCATTATGGATAAAATGGGGATTGAAGAGGGTGAAGTCATTTCTGCAAAGATGGTGACGCGAGCTATTTCCAATGCGCAAAAGAAAGTGGAGGTCCGCAACTTCGGTATTCGGAAACATCTTCTTGAATATGATGATGTGATGAATCAGCAGCGCCAGGTGGTTTATGATATCCGCAACCAGGCTTTGGGTGGTGAAGATATGCACGAAACAATCGATCAGATCCTGGATGATTATATTATGGATGAGATCGAAGTCCAATCTCCTGCGGGAACACCGGACATGTGGGATTGGGATCATTTGAAGCAGTCTTTCGCTTCCCATATCATGGTGGATGCGACCCTGGAACAGATCCAGACAGCCACCGGTAATTCAGATCTAACTGCCAACGATATTGCAGACTGGATCGTTGAAGATGCAAAATCCGTTTATAAAGCAAGGGAATCCTTGCTGCCGGAAGATGTGATGCGCGGGTTCGAGCGGTTTATAATCTTGCGAACCATCGATGATAAATGGAAAGACCATCTCTATGCCATGGACCAGTTGAGAGAGGGGATTAACCTGCGCGCTTATGGACAAAAGAATCCACTGTTGGAATACAAATCAGAAGGCTTTAAAATGTTCCAGGAGATGATGGCGGATATGAATTCTGCCACGGTTCAACGATTATTCAGGACCCAGATCCAGGGGATGGATCAATCTCAAGGAGTTCAGGAACGGTCTGTGCGAAATGTCCAAACATCCCACCAGGATACAACGGGTATGGGATTCCAGGGACAGCCGCAGGGGCAGCAAGCCAATCAGCCCCAACAGGTTCGAACGCCAATTCATGCCCAGGAAAAACATGGCCGGAATGAAAAGCTGATGGTTCAAGGGCCGGATGGGAAACAGGTTGAGATCAAATATAAAAAACTTCAGAATTATTTGAATAAAGGTTATACCCAGGTTTCGTAAAGCCGTTTTCGTATAGGGTGTCCATCGTGATATATTTTGAAAATTTTTAAGCTGATATTTACAACAGATTTCCAATAATAATTTGTGAGTGAATTATCGGTAGAAAATCGTTAGTTTTAAGAAAGACAAATGGCTTTTCCCCGAGAAGATTCAGGGATTTTCCTCTAATCAAGATTTCAATATTTTTCTAATTTCAATATGGTCGGAGAACAAGATGATTTTAATGCGAAAAACCATTAATGCATTATTCATTTCAATTTTGCTCGCAGGGATGGTGTTTGCGAACGTTATTGTGTCACTGAGTGATGTGGAAGTGGATGGCTATACTGAGGATATTATCGTCTCGGTAAACCTGAGCAACCCCGACGATGGTGTTGGTGGATTCCAATTCGATGTAATTGCGTTACCTACTCTGGTTGAACTTTCGGGTGTAACGCCGCTTGATGAAGAAAACTTTAGCGCAGATTATACCGTTTTTGATGACGGATCTGGTCGGATTGTTTTTTATTCAAACAATGCCACAGGTATTGGGGCCGGTGGCGACGGTGTTGTTTTAAACCTTCATTTTGATGGTTCAGACATTTTATCCGCCTCATTGGATTTAGATATGTATGCACTGGCAGTGAGTGATGAGGATGGAAACGTATTAGAAAGTAGTGCTGAGGGTGGATCCATTACCATAGGTGATGTTGTTACAATAAGTGCTACGACAGATACGGGCGATGTGAATGAAGAAGTTTTTCTCGATATTAATTTGGAGAATCCCGGGGTAGTTGGCGGCCTCCAGTTTGATCTTTACGATACCCCCGACTATCTTGATGTTACCGCTTTTTCCACCACAGATCGTACCAGCGGATTCTCAGTTGATTTCACCGTACTGGACAATGGGATGACTCGTGTCATCATGTATGATGCCAATAATGGAAATATTGATGCGGGTGATGGTGCAATTCTGAATATGACAATGGTTGTTCATAATAATGCTTATAATTCCAATGTGGGTGTGAATTTTGATAACGTGATTGTCACGGATGAAATTGGTGGCACCTATTGGGTCGCCGGTGCAGATTCCGGAACGGTTACTGTCACGCCGGGTTACATTGAAGAACCTCACAATCTGGAAGCACAGGACGGCATGGATGCACAAGTCCTTTTAACGTGGGATCCACCCTATGGTCCAATACCGGAAGATTTCGTTGAAGATTTTGAATTAGGGGAAATTCCGGAAGGATGGACAGTTACAACAAATTCTGCCCAGGGCTGGTTCATTACACAGGATGGTTCCAGTGCTTTTTGGACTATTCCTTCCCATACGTGGTATATGTGCTCCAATGATGATATGGCTGATGATGATGGATCGGTGGATTATTTGGTTACACCGCCTTTAAATGTGAGCGGTGCCCAGACCATCACCTTGAATTTTGCATCTTATTATACGGGTGCATACAGCCAAACAGCACATATCGAAGTGAGTACAGACGGTACCAATTTTACGGAAGTATCACAATTGGAACCAAGTGCGGAGTGGGTGACTGAAACTGTAGACCTTTCTGAACATGCAGGTGTACCAAATCTTTATATTGCATTTCATTCAAATGATAATGGTGTATGGGCTTCTGGCTGGGCAATTGATGATGTATTCATTACTTTTGCTGCTCGTGACGTAGCACGCATCGATCATTACGAATTAACTGAATTGGGTGAATGGGCGATCACTGCGCCTAAGGAAGATGTTATTTCAGAATATAGTGGTGGAATTCCCCATGAATTGATTGTAGACCTGGATTATCCAGTTGTTAATGAAAATCGTCCTGTCGATATTGATGCCTACAAAGTTTATCGTTCTTATAACCCGGACAGCGATTTTGAAGAAATTGTAGAAACAGATGGCAATACAACGACCTATCTTGACGAGAATGTTGTTAACAGTACCACTTATTACTATTATGTGACTGCCATTTACCCCGATGGGTCTGAGTCTGGACCCACCAATACCGCTTCTGCCACACCGGTTGAATGGGTTGAATTGTGGATGGATGATGGTTCGTCTCTCACCGGACAAATGGATACCTTGGATTTTTACATCAATAATGAAACAAACCTTGGATTGTTTTATTTTGAAATAATGGACTATCCCGATGTGATTAACAGTATTAATATTTTTCCGACTGATAGAACCGCGAATTGGTCTATTGAGATTTCAAACCAGGGCAATGGTACCATTGCCATCACAGGAATCAGTCTTGGGGGTCCCCTGACAGCCGGAGACGGTGCTGTTTGTAGTGCCATTCTTTATCCGGATGCAGATGAGGCCATGACTGTTTCACTTTCCTATACAAATGCCACTGCTGTCCAGGACATGAACTTTACAAGTTTGAATTGGACGAGTGAAAGTGGGACCTATGAGGTAGGGATTGAAACGCAATACGTAACTTTAACCGGCGGCTATGGAGATGATGGCAGCAGTTTTACATCCTCTCTTATTCTGGATAATACTCAACCGGTTTATGGGCTTCATTTGGATATAGCAGCAAATCCACCTTTTATGATAGGTACCGAGGTGAATGTGAGTGGTGCCCATGATTTCTCTGAATGGGAAGTTTCAGGAATGGTGATTGGGAATTTTTACCGGGTGACCATGGTGAACAATGCCCATAACGCACCCATCAATCCCGGTATTTCTCACATTGCTGATGTTACATTTGAAATTCCTGTCGGTATTCCAGATGGCTCAGAAGTCATTTTGGACCTGCAGGATGCAGAAATTACCGATATTAACGATTTGCCCATGCATACTGTATCAATCCCTGGGAATGTTTATATCGGAATTCCACCAGTAGCTTATACGATTCAAAACGTTTCCAGTACACTTGTTCCAGGAGGAACAGGAACATTTGAGATTAATTTGGACAATACAGAATTGGTGGGAACAATGCAATTTACCTTGGTTGAAATGCCCGAAAGTATGACCGTAACAAATGTAATACCTGTGGGCCGGTTTGATGATGGGATTGTAGATGGCAGTTCCGAAGAACTGGATGATGGCACCTATTATTTCCTTGGCTATGATTTTTCTTCAGGGATCGAAGCAGGGTCTGGGCCTATTCTTGAATTTGAGGTTCAATTTGACGACAACCTGTATAATTCATCCATTATTATGTCTATGGCCGGTTATGCAGCCGGAGATGCGGGCGCGAACCCACTCATAACAGTATTTCATGGATTTGGCCAGTTCACCGGATATACAGTTGCCTTGGATGAAGAAATAGGTATTCCTGGTAAATTTGCTTTACATCCGAACTTCCCGAATCCATTTAATCCTTCAACAATGATCGCTTATGATCTGCCTGAAGCGTCAGACGTTCGCTTAGAGATTTATGATCTCATTGGAAGGAACATCAATACGGTTGTTAATCAAAACAAGCCTGCCGGCCGCCATTTCATCATCTGGAATGCAAATGATTATCTTGGCAATCAGGTCAGTGCTGGTGTTTACCTTTACAGACTGCAAGCAGGGAATAAGATTTTCACACGGAAAATGATCCTAATGAAATAATTTGATCTTTTAAGATCAATAAAATAAAAAAGCCCCGCAAATGCGGGGCTTTTTTATTTGATGAAAGTTGTAATTTCCCACCCCAATTTTATGCCGCGGTGGTGGAATTGCCCGCCAGACTGAAGTCATTCGAACAGGCCCGTCCGGCGCAATCCGCAGGATGAAGATTGAATAGACATGCTACTGCGATAGAATTGGTTTTTTGAAATAGGCCGCGGTGGTGGAATTGGTAGACACGCCAGATTTAGGATCTGGTGCCCTTTGGGTGTGAAGGTTCGAGCCCTTTCCGCGGTACACCGATTTAAGCCTTGTTTCTTTGACGAGAGATGAGGCTTTATTGCTTTGTATAGCTGTTTTGAAACAGTCGGTTATTTAGTTCAATAAACGGCTAAAATTAGCCATTTCTGCTTGCATATCACTTGCATTGATAAAACAAACAGAAACGAGCAGGGGCTGTCAGCCACATTAGATTTCAACGAAAGTGAACCCCTATGGGGTGAAATCTGATGGGGTGACCTTCCTTGTATATTGAGTGTATCCATTCTAAACTAATTTTAATTAATTAGGGAAGAATATTCACACTATTCTAAAA
>DQOT01000030.1 GCA_015658495.1 Fidelibacterota bacterium
ACACTTTTGGCACTTGAATTGCCGCATGGAACTGATTTTTTAAACAAACAAAAAAGGAGTCAAAAATGACTTTAATTAAATGGGCACCCAGACCCGCATCCATCTTTGATGATATGGATAAAATGATCAATAATGTATTTGAAAATGATTGGAACTTTCCGGTTCGCTCAAAAACAAATTGGTCGCCTGCTGTTGATGTAAAGGAATCAGATAATTCATTCACTTTAACAGCAGATATTCCAGGACTTACAAAAAAGGAAGTCAAAGTAAATGTCACCGATGGCATTCTTTCTATTTCCGGTGAACGGAAATTTGAAGATGAAAAAGAAAGTGGTAATTATCACTATCGCGAACGCCGATATGGTTCTTTTTCACGGACGTTCAATTTACCTGAAACTGTGAACGAAGAAGATATTTCAGCATCCTTCAAAAACGGGATATTGTCTATTGAACTTCCAAAACACGAAGTTGTTATTCCGAAAGAAAGAGAGATCAAGATCAGTTAAGATCATTTCTTGCTACAATAAAGGGGCTCGCATGAGCCCCTTTCATTTTCAAAAGAGATTATTACTATGAATCAAGAAAACATACAAAATCCGGAAACCGGTATAAATCCTTTAGAAGAATATGGCATAAGTTTAACCAACTTGGCAAAAGATGGAAAAATTGATCCCGTTATTGGTCGAGAGGATGAAATTAGACGCATTGTCCAGATTCTGTCTCGCCGAAAAAAGAATAATCCTGTCTTAATCGGGGAGCCCGGCACGGGTAAAACGACTGTTGTTGAAGGGTTGGCTAAAAGAATTATTGAAAACGACGTACCGGAAAATATAAAAGGGAAACAGATCATTACTATGGATCTGGCAGCAATGGTGGCCGGTGCCATGTACAAAGGACAGTTCGAAGAGCGATTGAAAAATTTCATCAAGGCTGTCAAAGAAAAAGATGGTGAGATTATTGTTTTTATCGATGAAATCCATATGATTGTCGGAGCAGGCGGACAGGGTCAAATGGATGTGGCTAATATTATAAAACCTGAACTGGCACATGGAACTTTGAAAGTTATCGGCGCCACCACTCTCAACGAATACCAAAAATATGTTGAACCGGATGCGGCACTTGAACGACGATTCCAGCAAGTATACATCCCTGAACCATCCGTTGAAGATACAATCACTATTTTGCGGGGCATCAAAGATAAATATGAAGTCCATCATCGTCTGGGTATACGTGATTCTGCACTGATATCAGCAGCTATTCTTTCTGAACGATACATATCCGATAGATTTCTGCCAGACAAGGCTGTAGATCTGGTTGATGAAGCAGCAGCGAAACTGCGAATGGAAATGAATTCAGCTCCGGAGTTAATTGATGACCTGAATCGGAAATTGATTCAACTTGAAGTGGAGCGGGAAGCATTAAAAAAAGAGAAAGATACTATTTCCAAGGCAAGGTTATCCGAATGCAAAAAGGAAATTGATGAAACTCGAAATGATCTGGCAAAG
>DQOT01000283.1 GCA_015658495.1 Fidelibacterota bacterium
ATTCACTTTCTGGAGATATTCAAAAATAGACTGCATTTGGGCTAATATTGGTGCAATCATAATGGATGCAACCGCTAGTCCAATGCCAAAATATTTTCCAATTTTTACAATCTGTTCTCCAGATGCTTTTTTATTTATGTAACCATGATAAAACTGGAGTGAAAACAAAGTAGAAGCGCTATTCAAAGCACTGTTGAAAGAACTTAAAATAGAGCCCATCAAAACAGCTGCAAATAATCCTAGTGACCAATCGGGCAAGACATGCCGAACAATTGCTCCATAGACTTGGTCTTGCTTATCAATCGTAAGATCAGTCATATGGAGTGCAATAATCCCCGGCAAGCAAAGCATGAGTGGACCAACCAATTTCATAGCTGAAGCAAACAAGACTCCTTTTTGCCCCTCAGCCAAACTCTTTGCTGCCATGGCGCGCTGCACGATTACCTGGTTCGTTGACCAATAAAAAACCTGGATGAACATCATCCCGGTTAGCAAGGTTGGCCATGGAACCGAAACCACATTCCCATCCACATTGGTGTTAGTTAATACTGCCAAATATTCCGGGTTCGTATTCACCAATGTTGACAATCCGGAGAAAAATGAGCCATCACCTAAAGCAACCAAAGCCAATGCTGGAATCGCTAAACCACCAACCAAAAGCCCAACACCATTGAGAGTATCACTGACAGCGACAGATTTCAATCCACCAAAAATATCATATGCACTCCCAAGCGATCCAATCGTTGCCACAACAAGCCAAAGAGGAAGATTCAGGTCAAACATACCAATCATGGCTAAGGAGCCTGTGTATAGAACGACCGGAAGCAAAACAGTCACATATCCAAAAAGGAATAATCCTGAAACCATGGAACGAGTGGTTTTATCAAACCGCTTTTCAAGGAATGCAGGTGTTGTCGTAAATCCGCTGGCCAAATATTTTGGTAAAAAAATGAGTGCTGTGGCAATCATGGCAAAAGAAGCTAACGCTTCCCAAGCGATACCTACCATAGCTTTATCGCCAAAAACTGCACCATTCAGTCCAACCAATTGTTCGGTGGACAAATTTGTTAATAGAAGTGAACCTGCAACAACTGGCCAAGCCAGTGCCCGTCCCCCGGTAAAATATTCTTCCGTGGCATTATCAGACTTTTTCATCCCATGGACGATCTGATATGTAAAAAAGGCAACAGCACCTGTTGCCAAAATGAAAGAAATAATTGAAATAGTATTCATTAATTTAAAGATAGGTTTGATAGTTGTGTTAGATCTGTCCTCTCTTCAAAAGGAATCAGTAAAAAAGAATAATTATAAACTTTTGGCGTCAAAGTATATTGTTTATGTGGACGTGCTCCCCAACTGTTATCTCCGCCAACGCCCATTTGTTTATAATCGATCAACCAATCTACCTGATCTTTTGGCTGTATATCCAATTTCCCATGCTTTTGTCCATACCGAACATGATCCAAATCTTTATAAGGATATTGATGAACACTCCCGTCAAATTTTGGTAAACCTTTGGCCATGAGTCCAATCTTTCCATTGGATACAGCCATCCATCTTACATCCGTTTTGTTCCCTGTTTCTTGTGGACGAACATATTGAAAAGTCTGACTCCAAACATCACTCTTGTAAAGTCCAACCGCAGCAGATGTTTTCCGATCCCAATAGGATTCATGGGGTCCACGTCCAAACCAATTGAGTTTGGTGAAATCACCTGTTAAGGTCATTTTTAATCCAAATCTCGGAATTTCAGGATTATCTGATTTTGTGTTTCTGATTTGATGTCCCACTTTGACAACACCATTTCCATAAACAAAATAATTTGTTTCAAGATTCGTACCTGTCAAATCGTGAATGGAAAAAACCTGGATATTCGCCACATTATTTTCAACGGAACTCTTGAGCTCAATCACTTTCATTTCTTCACCGGTATTCCGCCAAATGGCTGTTCGTTTCTGCATGGCATTACCAAGATCATTGTCATTGGGCGCACGCCAGAAATGGGGTTCCATACCATGTTTTAACAAGTCAATACTCCTATAATTATATTGCGATAAATTGCCTTTTTCGCGGTCAAATGTGATCTTGAATCCAGCGCCTTTTACTTCTATCAAATGATCATTTTCTGTCATTTCCAATTTAGGAAGATCACCGGAATAGATAGATGGTGCCGGATTTTCAATGGGTAATTTGAATTGCTCCCACGCTACTAAATGACCTTTGGGAATCAATTCAGAACCTGAATTTGTATTCGCCCGGATTGTGAGAAAATATTCAGATCCTGGTTTGGGCATAATTGTTTGATGATTGAAATTGAAAGTTTCTGTTTCGCCCGGGCTCAATTTCATTTTTCCAAGATCTCCATTTTGAATTTCGGTCCCATCTTCTTCAATGACCCATGAAAAATCCAAATGAGTTAAATCAATAAAATCATACCGGTTCTTTATTTCAATTTTTGTAAGGGATGATTTTTTCGAGACATCCGTGAATTTGACCGGTTGATACACTTTCTTCACTTCATGGATATGAGGATTCAATGATCGGTCTGCGGCCACCAATCCGTTCGCACAAAAGTTTGAATCATTTTCCGAAAACTCATTTCCAAAATCCCCGCCATACGCCCAATAGTCTGTCCCATTTTCATCTGTTTTCAGGATGGTTTGGTCCACCCAATCCCAAATGAATCCGCCTTGGAGAGCATCGTATTTTTCAAATGTATCCCAATAGTCCTGGAGATTCCCCACACTGTTTCCCATGGCGTGGGCAAATTCACATAAAATGAGCGGTTTGTCCATGTCCTTTTCTGCATATTCCGAAATGAATTCAATATTCTTGTACATGGGGAAAACCACATCCGTGTGGCGCTCATACCAGGCGGGCTGGTAAACAACGGGGCGAGACTTATCCCGGATTTTGATCCAATTATAAAGTTTAACAAAATTCTCTCCATCGCCGGCTTCATTCCCCATGGACCAAAGGATGATAGATGGTTGATTTTTGTCTCGTTCCACCATGCGTTTTCCGCGGTCGATCCATTGGGCCGTCCATGTAGAATCATTGGCGATATGGGCATAACTCCCTTCATGGAACTGCATGCCATGGGATTCAATGTTGGCTTCATCAATCACATACAAACCATATTCATTGCAGAGTTCATACCACCGTTCCTGGTTGGGATAATGGCTTGTCCGCACTGCGTTAATGTTATGTTGCTTCATGAGTTGGATATCTTTAATCATGGTTTCTTCCGTAATGGATCGTCCCACAACTGGATCCCATTCATGGCGGTTTACACCGCGAAACATGATGGCTTTCCCATTCACCAACAGATTCCCGTCTTTCACTTCAACTCGTTTGAAGCCAACTTTCTGTGTGATTGATTCAATCAAAGTCCCCTGGGGATCGCTTAATGAAATTTGAAGATCATAAAGATGGGGTGTTTCTGCGGACCAGGGTTTCACCCGAGAAAGTATCTTTGAGAATTGAATTGTGCCCATAGAATCGATTGAGACCTTTTTCGATCCTTCGAAAAGGATCCGTTTCGCTTTTAGGATTGCATCTACTTTATATTTACCCGTAAATCGTTCAGGATTTGCAAGACCAACTTTCAATGAAAATGTGCCAGAACGAAGATCTTCATTTAGTCCAGCATGGACAAAGAAATCTGAAATGCGAGTTTTGGGTGCAGCATAAAGATAAACATTCCTTTCCAATCCACTAACTCGCCAGGTGTCCTGCCCTTCCAAATAGGAGCCATCGGAGAAGCGATACACCTGCACAGCAATTTTATTTTTTCCGGGGTGGACCCAATCGGTAATGTTGAATTCCGCCGGCGTTTTGGACCCTTGACTGTAGCCAACAAATTTCCCATTCAACCAAATATAGAAAGCAGACCTAACACCGCCGAAACGAATAAAAATATCCCTGTCATTCCATGCTTCATCCAAATCAAAAGTTTTCACATACGATCCCACCGCATTATAACCAAATGGTACTTTTGGCGGATCCGGTTTGAATGGATATTCTTCGTCGAGATAAATAGGTACAGAATATCCCTGCATTTCCCAATGTCCAGGCACGATAATATCATCCCATTTTATTACACTATAATTAGATTGATAAAATCCTTTTGGTTTGTCATTAGGATTTTTTGCAAAATGGAATTTCCAACTCCCATTTAAGGATTGAAAAAATTTTGACTTTGTCGGGTCATTCTCAATGGCCAGTTCTTCCGATTCAAATGGGAAAAAGTGAGCACGAGGTTTTTCACGATTCACCTGAAAAATGGATGGATTTTCCCAATATTTCTCAACGGTTAGTTCATTGGCGTCATTCAAAATAATCATCGCAATAATAAAAAGAAGGAGAAATCCCACAACTAAAATCGGTTTATTCATGTGTATAATCTTTCCTTATCCCAAGATAGAATTTCGTCCAATGTTCCGGTCAAGAAA
>DQOT01000121.1 GCA_015658495.1 Fidelibacterota bacterium
CGTTAACTCTGCTGTGACAGGATTGTATTGAAAGGGTGTGAGAGATACCTGAACCAGAGTTAATCCACGCACTACAATAGGTTCAGAAACAGTTGCAATGAATGCAGGGAAAAGTTCATTTTGGGAATAAGATCTACCTTTTACAACACTCCCTGAAAGGTTCGGATCCCAACCTTCTAAGGGAAGAATATCAACATTGAGTATCGTTTCAGTTTCCTGAACTGTCACATTGACGGAATAGGTTTTGCCCGGTTCTACAGCATAAAAGGTTGACACCGTAGGCAAATAGGGTTGTCCAGGTTCTACTATGGCACCGGCATTTTCCATTTCCGGTTTCACATATACTTTTCCATTTTTGTCAATTTGCTTCAGTTCAAATCCAGGGATTTCATACTGAATTTTCTTCTCATGAACGGATGAACTCACCTGGAAACCATCATAGGATACGGATGCAGGGTTTTCTGCAGCTCTCACAAAGGATAATGCTAATATGAAAACAAGTTGAATGGGTAATTTTGTCATAAAAGCCTCTATTGGATGATCAATAAATGAAAGAATCCCGGGTAATAAATACTGCCAATATAAACCCCGATTCCAGCAACAGCCAGAAAGGGTGCCAGGGGCAAAGCTCGATCCTTGTCAAAATCTTGTACTAATGAAACGGCTAACCATGTCGATAAACTCAACAGAGATGCGACGAAAAGTGTTATGGCCATTCTCATGGGTCCCAGCCAGGCACCGAGTACGATTCCCAGTTGGATATCTCCGTACCCCATTCCCTGCCGTTTGGTCACCAGCCATGTTAACCCCATGATGGTTAAAGGAATCACAGCGCCTACAAAAATTCCCCACATAGCCGATGAAAAATAAGTCAGTTTAATTAAAATACTAGTCACAGCAACACCTGCACCGGCGATAATGAAAAGAAGGGGAATTTGATAGGTATGAAAATCGACTAAACTGATGCCCACAAGAATTGTAGAAATCAAAGAAAAAATGGTTGCTTCGTCTATGGGAAGATTTTGGAAAGCCCAAACCCAAATGAACCCACAAATAATTTCTATAAAAATACTTTTGGATTTGACCTTATACCCATCAATTGACAGCCAGTTAATGATAGTCTTCACACCAAATCCAGCGGCTAACCCCACAATCAATGAAAGACCTACATTCATGCTTATAATCCCGATTGCAAGGCAGAGCCCAAGTGGAAAACGGGCAAATAAGTCAAAACAACCATGAGAGCAATGACCGCTCCAACCATGAGGATCAATAATGGTTCGATCAAGGTAGTCATGCGGTCCACCAAGGCATCAACTTGTTTTTGGTAATAATCTGCAGCACGATCAAGAAGTGAATCCAATTCACCTGTATCTTCACCTGTGGATGCTAACTGTAATAGAATCGATGGAAATACTTCAGTCCGCCTTAAAGCAGATGAAATGTTATAGCCATCACGAATGTAATCCGATGCATCTTCAATAGCTTTTTCATATACTTTGTTTTCCACGATCTTCCTTAAAAGTGCAGTCGTTTCAAGAACCGGCACACCAGACCCAATTAAAATGCCAAATGTTTTACAAAATTTATTCAGGATAGATTGTTCGACCAGAGCACCAAACACAGGTAATTTCAGTTTAATAGAATCTACTAAAAATCCACCCCGTTTTGTTTTGGATATTAACCAGAGGAAACTAAAAAAGCTAAAGACTACAAAAGAGAGAAACCCAATATTATTCCCAAACCAATTACTCACATCAATCATCTTTTTTGTTGCCGCAGGCAAGCCTGCACCCAACTGTGCATAGATCTGGGAGAATTTAGGAATAATCACCAGGAGCATAACCATGAGCATGACAATTAAAAATATGACCATAAAGATCGGATAATTCATGGCGGATTTCACCTTTCGCCGCGTATCATCCAAGTTTTCCAAATAAGAGGCTAATTCCTCAAGAATTTCATTCAGATTACCACTCACTTCTCCTGCTTTGATCATGGCAACAAACAAATTATTAAACACACCCGGATGTCGAGCGAGGGATTCAGACAAGTTCAGCCCTTTTCGAATGTTATCTCCGACGGTGTTCAAGATCCTTTGAAATTTGCGGTGTTTTTCTTCCGAACCGAGGCTTTGAATGGACCTTTCCAGGGTTAATCCTGCAGCAAACATGGTGGCCAACTGTCGCGTGAAAAAAACGATATTCGACAGTGGAATTCGGTTTTTTATCTTTTCAATCGAAAGTTGAATTTCATCCAGGAATGGTCCTAAAAAGTCAAATGTATCATCAACTTCCTTTAATGTGATGACCAACTGTCCCGTTGCAGACAATTTCTGAATCGCCGTATCTAGGGAATCCGCACGGATTTCTCCCTCTTTACGCTTCCCTTCGGTATTTTTCGTTAAATAGGTGTAAACAGCCATTATCCTGAATAATTCACTCGGGTGACAGTACCTGCCCTAAGTACTGGAATAATTATGGATAGAGATATCACAATGCTAAATAATTAGGTTATAAATCTTCGACGGTGGATCTTAATATTTCTTCGATTGTAGTGGTGCCATCCAATACCCGGGCAAGCCCTGCATCACGAAGGGGCACCATCCCATTCTCCAATGCAGCTTGTTTGATGTCATCTTCATTGGCGCTTTCGTAAACCAGTTTCCGTAAATCACGTGCCATGGGAATCATTTCAAAAATAGCGAGTCGCCCTTTGTATCCTGTATTCCTGCATTCAGGACACCCTTTACCCCGATATAATTCACCGGTGACCTTCCCAGGATCTAAGCCAACCAAAGCCAATTCTTCAAGTGTTGGCGTGTACCCTTCCTTACAATTTTTGCAAATCCGGCGAACCAAACGCTGGGCCATCACAAGATTTAAACAGGAACCCACCAGAAAGGGGGCAATGCCGATGTCCAATAAACGGGTGATTGTTCCAGGCGCATCATTAGCATGGACCGTTGAGAATACCAAGTGACCTGTGAGTGCAAATTTTACGGCAATATCAGCCGTTTCACCATCCCGAATCTCACCAATCAGCAAAATATCAGGATCCTGACGCAAAATCGAACGAAGGGTAGAACCGAATGTGAGTCCTATATCCTCGAACACCTGAACCTGATTCACACCATCCAACTGGTATTCTACCGGATCTTCAACGGTTGTAATATTGGTTCGTTCGCTTTTGATCTCTTTCAGCGCAGCATAGAGAGATGTTGATTTACCTGAACCGGTGGGACCGGAAACCACAACCATGCCGTAAGGCTGATTGATGACCTTTCTGAAAATGCTCAGGTTTTGTTTAGGGAATCCTAATGAAGTGAGATTGAAATCAAGCCCGATTTTATCCAAAAGACGCATGACGATCTTTTCACCATAGACCGTGGGCAAAATCGATACACGAACATCCAGGTCTTTCCCCGGTGCCTTTATGGAAAAACGGCCATCCTGGGGTAACCGTTTCTCAGCAATATTCAATTTAGATAGAATTTTGATCCGGGTCACCAAACCACTCAAGGAACTAACGGGTGGTGTCATAATTATTTGTAGAACGCCATCAATCCTGATGCGGACATAAACCAGTTTTTCCATGGGCTCAATATGAATATCCGTCGCCCTTTCCTTAATGGATTCTATAAAAATCAAATTCACCAGTTTAACGATGGGTGCGTCTTCTACCGACGCTTTATCCGGGGACAGATCTACTTTTTCCTGGAAACCTTCTTCTCCTGAAATAACCGTGATACTCTCAATTGTTTCGCTAACTTCTGCGGTTTTCTGGATCTCACCATACACCTTATCTAATGCTTTTTCCATTAAGGTGTTACCGGAAACTATTATTTCGGGATTGAGATTTGTTAATCGCTTAATTGCATCGATCGCCACAAGGTCTTCCGGATCTTCCATGGCCACAACGATGGTTGAGTCATTCCGATTCACCGCCAGGACTCGATTAGACCGCGCAAAATCTTCCGGGATCAGGGCAGCAACGGTCGAATCTGCCTCCAGTAAAATAAAATTATCTGCCTGTTTAAATCCCATCTGCAGGGCATAAACGGCTGTCAGGTCTTCCTCCTGGATAATATTCATATCCACAAGGGTTTGACCTAATTTCTCCCGCGTGTTCTTTTGCTGGGCTAAAGCTTGATTTAACTGGCTCTCGGAGATCTTACTCTGGTGGACCAAGATTTCACCAATGCGAGAAAATTGAGGATTAAAATCTGTGCTCATTAGAAACAGGGACTTGCTGTTGGTGATCGTTGCAATGTAATTGCAACATCATTACTTGAAACGATTTCCGGGACAAGGGATGTTGCCAATACACTTGCATCAAACCCTTCCCAAGAACATAAACTATTTGCTTCATCAAGAGATTGCCATACACATAGTTCTACAGGAAATACGGCTATAATTCTTGCATAGCCATCCTGATCTGTTTTTACAATGGGTTCACACCCAATCATATGGTATCCATCCCAATAGCCATTATCTTCACCTTCATCGAATGTATTTGGTGTATTATCTAAACCCCAATC
>DQOT01000388.1 GCA_015658495.1 Fidelibacterota bacterium
AAAATTGTTTTATTATTATTCACTGGAAAGTTTAATTCTTAAGTATTGATCATGTTGTCCTGGTCCAGAAAAATTATGTTATGCTCAATATTCACAATCTACTGGGTAGAAAGGTAAAAACCCTGGTCTCAACTGAAAAAGAAGCTGGTTTTCATTCAATTCGCTGGGATGCCACCAATGATGCTGGTGCACCCGTATCCACTGGATTATACCTGTATATGATAAAAGCCAGGAGACTTCAGACAAACGAAGAAAATGGTACAGCTGAAGTAGCATTTCTGTAAGTTAGACTAGAAAGGAAATCGAATGCGACTTGCACACACTATGATACGTGTCAGAGACATTAATAAATCTCTTGAATTTTATTCTGGTTTTTTAGGATTAAGGGAAAAACGTCGAAAAGATTTGGGAGACGAAGCAACTTTAGTATTCTTAGGTGATGAAGGTGAAAATTACTTTTTAGAATTAACCTACAATAAGGATGGCAGAGATTATACCATTGGGGATCAATTTGGTCACCTTGCATTCCATGTTGATAATCTTGACAAAGTAATATCAGAAGTTGAGCGACGAGATTGGTGGTACCGTAAATCCAAATCATCATCATCAAATTATATTTTTATTAAGGACCCTGATGGTTATGATATAGAAATCATAGAAAAGCCATTCTTAAACTAGTAATGTATTTGATATAGAGACCCGCCTACTTGACTATCTTTGGCTGAGCGGGGTTTTTTGTTTTTATTCGTTGAAGTAGATTTTAGTATGCCAGTCGCTGTCTTAAAGAGCGAGTGGGAAAACAGGATTAAGCTTTAAACATTATTGGGGATTAGAGTCCATTTACCTATTACATTAATGAGGAAAAAATGAATTATAGACGACTTGGAAAAACGGGATTAAAGGTAAGCGAGCTTTCTTATGGTTCCTGGGTGACCTTTTCCTTTCAACTGGGCGTCGATTCTGCAGCTGAGATCATGAAACTTGCTTATGATAACGGTGTCAACTTTTTTGATAATGCAGAAGCCTATGCCGATGGCCAAGCAGAGATAATCATGGGCGAAGCTATCAAGAAACTGGGTTGGAGCAGGGATACGTACATTGTTTCCAGCAAGGTATTTTTTGGTGGAGAAAAACCCACCCAGTGCGGGCTAAGCCATAAACATATTATAGACGCCTGTCATGGAGCTTTGAAAAGATTCCAGGTTGATTATCTAGACCTCTATTTTTGCCACCGGCCGGATCCGGAAACGCCTATAGAAGAAACGGTCAGGGCCATGCATACCTTGGTACTGCAGGGCAAGGTCTGTTATTGGGGTACTTCAGAATGGTCTGCTCCAGAAATTGAAGAAGCTTACAGGATCTCCAGGGAACTGGGCCTGACACCGCCTTCCATGGAGCAACCGGAGTATAATATGTTCGCCAGGGATAAAATGGAACATGAGTATCTCCAGCTTTTCGAGCAGGAACAATTAGGCACCACCATTTGGAGCCCGCTGGCTTCGGGCCTTTTAACCGGTAAATACATGGATGGTACACCAGATGGTAGTCGCACCAGTCTTGAAAATTATAAATTCATCAGAGACCAATTTGAATCGGCAGACTATATTGAGCGCCATGAAAAAGTGCAGGAGTTATATCAGCTGGCTGAAGAGCTGGGCCTGCCGCTGGTCAACTTGGCATTGTGCTGGTGCCTGAAAAATCAAAACGTAAGCACGGTCATCCTGGGCGCATCCAAGATTGAGCAGCTTAAACAAAACCTGCAGAGCCTGGACCATATGAACATCCTGGATGATTCTGTGATAGATCGGATCAACGGTATCCTGAAGAATAAACCATAAACGGTAGATGCGTCCAAAAAATGAGAAAACTAAACGTTACCCCATAGGACGGTTTTTTTGTTTAGATAATGAAAAATTCTGAAAAAAGATAAAACAAGAAAACTGGATCCATGGGTGGCTCATGTCTATCTGGGAAAAAAGGAGAAAAGAAAAACGCAGGAAAAAGTCTAAAAAGGTTAATAAAAACCCCGCGATTATGGAATGGGTGGGGTCCGAAGATAAAGCGAGGTTTTTAATTACCTATATATAATCGGTATATCTTTCATAATACTGAGCGAAGCAATCTTTGATCCGGGTCTCATTAAGACCAAACTGTTCCAGTGAATATTGGTGAGGTTCACCTTCCTGTTTCAGTTTACTTTCACCCAGCCAGCGAGACATGGATGTCTCGGTTTCAGGTGTAAAATCAACACCTAGCCAGTTATAGATCTTGTTCACTGTTGTCATTGTATCCTTTACCAACTCAGAAAAAGAAATATCCAAAATCTGACCGGATACTTGTGCCTCTCGATAAGCTATAGATTGGTTTATATTGTGGGACATCAGTTTCAAGAGCTGTTCTGCTGTTTCTATTTCGTTCACATGATCGGAATGGATCCCTCGGGAAATAACAACAAGGCTGGACATGGAAGGGATGGCTTTCAATGGATCCCTGTGCAGCTGCAGGATCTGCGCATCTGGATACACCTTAAACAGGTACTTTAAAAATAGAAGATGGACAGGTGCCTTCAAGACCCACCGCTTTCCTTTGAAATGATATCCCAGATACTGGAGTTGATACCGATGATATTCATACGTGGAGGTCATATCCCTTTTTTGAAACCATTCTGTGTATGTTGGGATATTCCTTAACATAATATAAATGATACTGGAAAAATCTCTTTCCATCAGTCCGTTGCATTCTTCTGGTCCGCGGGGTTGGATGTCATGGGCTATAAAAAATTCAGGTGCGATTTTTTTTAATCTGCTAATAAATGTATTGCAGGAATCAATGATATAATTATCCTTAAGATTATCCGGTGCAGGCTGAGGGCCAATGGCAACCTGTTCCCAATAATGGAGATGACGAAATCGGTCATCTTGGAAGAAAAGATTCTGCAACAGTGTTGTTCCTGTGCGTGGAAGACCGAGGATAAAAACAGGTTTCTCAATCGGTGTGTTCAGAATATCGGGATTATCCTTAACTACTTTTTCCAGTCTTAACCTGTCTTTAACCGCACGGATACAACCCTTCTGTAAAAATTTCCTGCCGAAATGATGCAGTCGGGCTTCATTTAAACTTGATTCGAGCAGCATATGCATGCCTTCCAGAAAGCTGTCGCTGCCCCAGTCTTGCAGGCCTGTAGAAGTTCGGGCTGCATCCAGAATATACTGTTCTGATAATGACGGTTTTGAGGGCATGAGACTTCCTAGAAAATTGGTAGCATTAAAGTTAAAAGGACGCTTTTTTTGAGAAACGGTTGTTCTTGTATTCTGCACTGCTCTTTTAATCTTTGTATTCTGTGGTCAGGATTTTATAACCTGAACCTCAAACTCCGGATGGGTGCCTTCAAGCAGCAGGCTCCTGGCTACAAGGTATCCTGAGTTGTGGCCGGCTGTGTCCATCCAATTGGCAAACCCGGTGTTTTTGCCAGCAACATAGATTTCAAAGCAACCCTCATCATCCAGTTCAATTTGCTCATGGTTCAATATTACGGAATGCTGGGTGTAATCATAACTTTCCAGCCAAACATTGTAGAAAGTAAAGCTGAAATAGCGTGCTTTTGGCAATGTGCCTCTCACAATAATCACCTGGTCATCATTCAGCTCATACCAGCATATTCTATAGGAATTATCAGGTGTAGGGAATAACAGGTCCACAGGGACATCCGCAAAAGTGTTTACCGGGAAATCCGTAACGCGCTGATAGGCGTCTAGGGTTCGGGCAAAGATGGATTCCAGCATTCGCCGGGATAATTCAATCCGTTTTGCCAGCCAGGATGGATCAAGTGCTTTCGACGCTGGTGCATCACCCAGGAGTTCGATTTCCAGCGCCACAGGCGGCTGAGTTTTTCTATCTGTGTAATACTGACGGACCATGACCAGCGGTTCATCACCTTTGCCCAATAAGTCAGGATTTTGATCAGGATCTGCAGAGATCAGAAGTTCAAAATTACCTTCATCGTCCACGTTCAATTCTTCGTCTATCAGGCGGGTGCTCATTTGTCCACCCCGTCCATACAGCATAACTCCAACGTAGAGAGTTGCCTTCGGAATTTGGCCCTTTACCCTGTAACTGCGGCCGTTTCTTAGGTCAATAGGTGCCTGCAGGTAATCCGCATCGGGACAATCCCCGAACATTTTCCTGTGAGCGCTTTCAGAATGACGGAAGGCCGGCCGGTTTGCATCAATATATTCTACAAATGAGTCAAGCGATGCTGAAAGTATCCTCAGCAGAAATCGTCTACCCTCAATAGCATCCAGTTCCTGGGGAATATTGGTTGATTGTTCCAGTTGTACAGCGGTCTGCCATAATTTTTTTAGTGATTCTGTAAGGATTACATTTTGTTCTGATTTTAGTGTTTTCATTTTTCGGGTTCTTTTAATAATCGTTTATCAGCATGGTCCTAATAACCTACTGTTTTATACCATTAATCTGAAATTAAAAAGAATTTAAATAAACATTTTTTATTTCCGGACTTGATGTTAGCTGGATGAAGAGCTTACAGGCAAGCCAAGACGATGGTTTTCTGTTTATAGCTAACGTTCTATTCCGGTTATAAATAAAACGACTTTCTCATTTTTAGTTATCCATTCTTCTTTTATTAGTTACTTAAATCCGTTCTAAACAACACCAGCTTCTGACGAACAATTAATCCCGGCTTCAGATCTGAATTCCCGTGTTTCCGCATTGATTACTTCTTCTGGGGAAGAGATCACAAAGCCATTACTTTTCTTTAGAACCTGTAACATCCCAGGCACCGCCTAAGGGATCGGGTACATTCAACCCCAAAGCTTCGGTATAACTGTTTGACCAGAATTCTGTATCCTTAGAATTATTATTAAAGGCTTTTATTACGGGAGAACAGCCAGAAGATTGGGTGGCCACCATTCGCGGCAGTCTCCTTATTTAAGAACTCGCTAAAACGGTCCCGATTGCCAGGGATAATCTATATTAAACTTCAAACCTGAACCATTAAGTTGACCTGATATCACAGCGAAAGTTAAAATATATTGCGAAATTGTTGTATTCATTATTAATCCCCATCATCAAAGAACTGTTTCAGAGATTCAGGTGGCGGTGCTGGCGTTAATAAACTACCAACCACCAAGGCTAGTACAGATAAGCCTGCAGCGGGGTAGGTCAACTCCTGTAGGAAAGGATTCAAATTGGTAAAACCGTCCCAGTCTGGTAAAAAATAAGTCCAGATAATTGTTACGCTAGCACCGGTAATAATGGACGCAATCGCCCCTTGCTTTGTGGCCCGTTTCCAAAGGAAAGCTGCCAACAGTGCCGGCGTGATGGACGTACCATAAATATTGTAAGCCGTGAACGCCGCATTCAATACCGTCTTGAACTGACTTACCAAAAGAAAAGCAATGATGCCCAGCCCCAGAACGAGTCCGCGACTGATAAGCAAAATCTGTTTTTCGCTGGCACCAGGATTAATGTAGCGTGAATATACGTCTCGGGTCAGGTTTGTGGCCGGAATCAACAGAAATGAATCTGCTGTAGAAACAATAATGGCCATCATGGTGGAAACCAGCAATAAACCCAGGATCATGGGCAAACCTGCATAACGGGCGATAGCCGGAATGATCGATTCACTCCCCGCCTGCCTGGCCTCCAATAGTGCCGCCGCTGTTGGTTCCGTAACCCCTGCCTGAGCATTTGCCACCAGGTCCGGTATAATGCCTTTACTGACTGCCACCGCACCTGTAAGCCCCAGCATGGAAATAACCGATTCAAGAACTACAACACCAATGATCCAAAAAAAAACTGCTTTCTTGGCCGAGTTTCCATCTTTAGCGCTGAAAATTCGCTGGTACATATTGGCGTCACCCATTAAGAGCAACATGGTGGGGACAAAGAAACTGATCGCAATGATGGGACCTGAAATATCTCCTGTTCGTTCTGCAGCCCAGTTACCAAACCACTGCCATTTCCCGGCTGATTCAGCCACAGTAATGATCTCGCCCATGCCTCCAACCTTGAAATAGAGAAAAATAAGTGCACCTATGGTACCAATGGTCATGAGCACACCATTCACCACGTCCGTATACACCACAGAGAACATCCCTGCCAGTACCGTATAGGAGATGGCAAAAACTGCCGTAATAATAATGCCTGCTTCTAAAGAAACCATGCCGTCGGAGACCATGGATAATACTTTCCCGCCGCCCCGAAACTGGTAGGATACAATGGTGGTATAAGCCACAACAGTTGTAATAGTAGCCAGAATTGCTGCCACCTGTCCATATCGGGCTTCAAAGATGTCCGGTACGGTAACCATGCCAAAATTGCGGATCCTGCGGGTGATAAAATAGATCAAGGCGATTCCCAGCCAGGCGCCGCCGCTGGACCATAGTCCGGCCAGCCCATTGCGATAGCCAAGACCAGCACCGCTAAAGAGAGACCCACTGCCCATCCAGGTTGCCAACAGGGTTCCCACCAGGATATACCAGGGCAGGGTTCTACCCGCCACCATGAAATCTTCACTGTTCTTTACAGAGCGGATCTTGTAAATGCCTACAGCAATCAAAGCACAGAGATAGATAATGATGCCGGATAAGTATGTCATAAGGTTCTAAGTTAGATTTGGTATAGTAAAGATATAAAGGCTTATTGTTTGAAATTGATACTTCCCTCCCACGCGTGGGAAGAAGCACGGCAATCTCATGATTATTTTCTTGATTCTACCACAACTAGCAAGATTGCGTCGTCATTATTTCTCGCAAAAGTAGTGGTTTTTAATGATCTATAATCGATTCTGTCATTGCCTGCCCGCCAGCCGTTGGTTTAGCGTAGGCTGGCCTGCGCCGCAGCTAATCTTGCAATAGGTACGCGATAAGGAGAACAACTTACATAATCCAATCCGGTCTCTTTACAAAAATGGATGGATGCTGGATCGCCGCCATGCTCACCGCAAATACCGATTTTTAATTGGGGATTCACACCCCGTCCAAGTTCAACAGCCATGGATACCAGTTTGCCTACACCATTCACATCCAAGCTCTGGAACGGATCTCCCGGCAGGATTTTTTTTTCTAAATAATTCGGTAGGAAAGAACCAATATCGTCCCGGCTGAAACCGTAGGTTGTCTGGGTGAGGTCGTTGGTGCCGAAACTGAAAAATTCCGCATGTTCCGCAATTTCGTCCGCTGTGAGACAGGCTCGGGGGAGTTCGATCATGGTGCCCACGAGAAAGTCAAATTCCACACCGGTTTCTGCCAACACATCTTTTGCTACGCTGCGAACAATGGCTTCCTGGTCGGTGTATTCCGTTACGGTGCCCACCAGCGGGATCATAATTTCCGGGAATACAGAAACACCTTCTTTGGTGAGTTCCGCCGTTGCTTTAAAAATGGCTCGCGCCTGCATTTCGGTAATCTCCGGATAGGCAACCCCCAGGCGACATCCACGATGCCCCAACATGGGATTCAATTCATGGAGTCCTGCGATTCGTTTTTCAATCTTGGATTTGTCCAGCCCCAGGTTATCTGCTAATTCCTGGACTTGATCATCGGTCAAAGTAATAAATTCGTGGAGCGGTGGATCTAGGAGACGAATGGTGACGGGCTTCCCCTCCATGGTCTGCAGTATACCCTTAAAATCTTCTTTCTGGAATGGGAGCAATCCCATGACCGCTTCTCGGCGATCTTTTTCATTATCTGCTAGGATCATTTTCCGCATGGCCAGAATCCGGGTTTCATCAAAGAACATATGTTCAGTCCGGCAAAGCCCGATCCCTTCAGCCCCGAATCGAATTCCTTGGGCTGCATCAGCGGGACTTTCTGCATTGGTGCGAATTTTTAACGATCTGAATTCATCCGCCCATTTCATTAGGATTTTATATTCCGGGTGTGTATCCGGATTGGAGGGGATAAGATCCACTTTCCCCTGGTAAAGATTACCGATGGTTCCATTCATAGTAACCCAATCGCCCTCTTTTATAATGGAGTCACCAATGGAAACTTCCTTGTTAGCAACATTGATATGAATTGCACTGCAGCCAACAATGCAGCATTTTCCCCAACCCCGAGCCACCAGTGCTGCGTGGGAAGTCATTCCGCCTCTGGCGGTCAAGATAGCTTCTGCCGCATGCATGCCGTGGACGTCTTCCGGTGATGTTTCTTCCCGGATTAAAATGACTTGTTCGCCATTCTTATGCCATGCTTCCGCATCATCTGCGGTAAATACGATTCGTCCAGTTGCACCTCCAGGACCAGCAGGTAGTCCCTTTGCTAAGAAAGTGGCATTATTTTCTGAATCCATATCCAACATGGGATGAAGCAATTCATCCAATTGTTCTGGTTTAACGCGCATGAGAGCCGTTTTTTTATCGATCATGCCCTCATTGGCCATATCCACGGCCATTTTGATGGCGGCAGCCCCGTTCCGTTTTCCTGTCCGCGTTTGCAACATCCATAATTTCCCATCCTGAACGGTAAATTCAATATCCTGCATATCCGTATAATGTTTTTCCAGTGAATTTCGAATTTCCACTAATTCAGCATACAATTCCGGCATGGAGGATTCTAATGAAGGGAGGCTTTGTGTTTCAGGTGTCTTCGTATCTTCATTCAGCGGGTTTGGCGTGCGGAGTCCCGCCACCACATCTTCCCCCTGGGCATTGCTGAGCCATTCCCCGAAAAACTTGTTTTCGCCTGTGGCAGGATTCCGTGTAAATGCAACACCGGTGGCAGAATTTTCCCCCATATTGCCAAAGACCATGGCTTGGACATTCACCGCTGTTCCCCACTCATGGGGGATATTTTCAATGCGGCGGTAGTTAATGGCCCGCCGTCCGTTCCAACTTTGAAACACTGCTTTGATCCCGCCCCAGAGTTGTTTCATAGGATCATCTGGGAATTCGGATCCAAGCGTGGATTGTATTTCTGATTTAAATAAATCTGATAGCGCTTGCCAATCCTCAGCAGAAAGGTCAGTATCTGCCAGACAGCTGTTTTGTTCTTTGTAATCCTTCAGAATGGATTCCAGTTTTTGTCGGATTCCAATGCCATTTTCCGGTTCAATCCCGGCGGCTTTTTCCATGACCACATCCGCATACATCATAATGAGCCGCCGGTAAGCATCATAAACAAAACGGGGATTATTGGTTTTTTTAATCAAACCGGGAATCGTAAATGTGGTCAATCCCACATTCAGGACGGTTTCCATCATGCCGGGCATGGAAGACCGCGCCCCGGACCGAACGGAAACAAGAAGTGGATCATCTACATCCGCAAAATAGGTTCCCATGATACGTTCTGTGGCACCAAGGGCTTCTGCAACCTGTGAGTCTAGTTCATCAGGGAAATGTAGATCATTGTTATAATAATGGGTGCAAATATCTGTGGTGATAGTAAACCCGGGAGGCACTGGGATTCCCAAGTGGTTCATTTCGGCTAGGTTCGCCCCTTTTCCGCCCAAAAGATTCTTCATTTCAGTCGTACCATCGGCTTCGCCGTTTCCAAAAAGATAGACGTATTTCATGGATTAAATTCCTTTATGTGTATGTGGTGATTTAAAGTTAAAGTAAGCTAGAAGGCAGGCGAAAAATATCGAATTTCTTTCAGGTTCCCGTTTTTATCGTAGAAGAACCATTTATCTACCATTTTTCCGTTTCGGTAAGCACCCTGCATTTCTTTCCGGGTTCTATCATGATCCCACCAACTGGCCCAGGTAGCGTCCTTTTTACCGTCGGCATAAAAGCCTTCTGTGAGACGGCCATCGGTGAACCAGGCTGTCCATTTGCCATCTTTTGTCCCCTCAGTAAACGTTCCTTCCTGAACTTTCTTTGTATCTTCATCCCAAAAGATCCATAGTCCGTCGGCGGTGCCGTTAGTAAGATTACCTTCTTTTTCTTTCACGCCATTTTTATGGAAAAATATCCAATGCCCATTCATGATTCCCAAGTCATAGGTCCCGTGGGATTTCATATGTTCATTGTCATGCCATTCGGTCCATTCGCCGTGTTTTTCGCCATCTTTATAAGCACCCTGTTCTTGCTTGTTTCCACTCCAGGGAAAATCCGGTTCAGGTTCGGGAACATCCACCAAAATGATCTCAGGAACTTCCTTGCCACTGGGGAACCATTTGACCCATTGCCCATCCTTTTTACCCTCACTGGTTCGGCCCAGAAAAAGATAGCCTGCTTCCTGATTCTCCTGAGTAATAATACCTGTAAACGGTGCATCTTCGCCTAATTTATAGAAAATGGATTCACGCTCTACAAGATCTTCCAATGCAATGTGTTCAAGTCTGGATCCAAAATGGAAATCGAAATCTTTTTTGCCTTTTGTATTCCAGTAGGTCCAAACGCCGTCGGGTAAACCCTCTTTAAAAAAACCCTCGCGCTGCAAGACGCCATCTTCGTAATAATAGGTGGTGAGCCCCTCGCGAATCCCATCTTGATGAAATCCCTGTTCCTTGATCTGATCACTATTGGGATACCAGATAGCCCATGGACCCTCTGGTTTATCTGATTTATAACTGGTCATTGTACTGCGATAACCATTTTCCCAATATGTACTGGGACCATCTAATTTTGCATGCTTGTAAAATTTTTCTTCCTGTTTTTCTTCAGGAGTCAACCAGACTGTAGTTCGACCATCTACTCTGCCACCGGAATATGTGACTTCTTTCGCAACGGAACCATCTGTCGCATAATACACAAAAAGCCCATCTGGCTCATCATCCAAATAATTTCCCTCAGATTCCTTTACGCCTGTATCGTACCACCAGGTCCAAATACCATTTTTTCTACCATCGATATAATGCCCTTCCATTTCTTTATTATCATTGAGATACCACCACCAGTTCCAGAGTTCTTCGTTATTTTCGGCTTTATAAGTACCACCATGATAGGACCAGGCCCCATTTGTGAATGTCAGGTTATGATCGTGCTCGAACCACCAGGCCCATTTTCCGTGAGATTTCCCTTTGTGGTAGGTTTGCTCCATATGCAGATGGCCATTGGCGTACCAGTATTTATAGCTGCCATCCACTTTACCCATGTCAAATTGGCCCTTTTCTTTTTGTGTGCCGTTATTATACCAAAGTGTCCATTCGCCATGTTTTTTCCCACGGTAATAAACACCTTCAACTTCTTTCTGCCCATTGCGATACCATTGCACCCATTGGCCGTCCCGTTTCCCGGATGAAAATCGTCCCAAAAGGAGATAATCTTTGATCCCGCCTGTCTCGACCACCATTCCGGTATAAGGTTTATGTTTCCCTATTTTATAGAAAATGCCGTCACGCTCTTCAAGTTCAGCAATACGAACCCGATCCAATCCGGTGCCATAGTCAAATGTAAAATCCTTGGTCCCGTCGGTATTGTAATAATTCCAGGGTCCCTCCGGTTCATTATCCCGGATCACCCCTTCCCGATCTTTATTGCCATTATCATACCAGATTGTGATTTTTCCATCAATAATGCTATTGACGAACGTTTCTTCCAATTTTTTGTGATCTTCATTGTTCCACTGCGTCCAGATGCCATGTTTCGCACCATTTTTATATCTGCCTTCGTGATCTTTTACACCATCGGGCCGCCACCAGATCCATTGGCCATCCATTTCGCCATTGGCGTAGGCTTCCTGCTGCTTTAAGGTCCCATCGTCATACCAAAGCATCCAATTATTATGTTTTTGACCCTGATTATACTCACCCTCAACAACCTTGTAATTATCAGCATTCCATTTGAGAAAAGGGCCGTGCTTGATACCCTTA
Source organism: Fidelibacterota bacterium (assembly GCA_015658495.1). Taxonomy (GTDB): domain Bacteria; phylum Fidelibacterota; class Marinisomatia; order Marinisomatales; family UBA1611. Next base: position 11,776 of record DQOT01000388.1, read on the forward strand.
TCATAACTGATTTCCTGGGTTTTTCGCCCATCATCGGCCCAATAGGTCCATTTCTGGTCTAATTTATTATCGGCGTATTTCCCGGTCTTTTCCTTGATAATGCCATTTTCATACCAGGATGTCCAATTGCCATTCAGTTTCCCAGTGGCATAAGTAGCTTGGAATTTCTTATTTCCGTTGTTGTACCAGGATGTCCAAATGCTATCCCGTTCGCCGTTGGTAAATTTCCGTTCGGATTTTTTAGCGCCATCTGTGAACCATTGCAGCCAGAGTCCATCCTGCTGGCCATCATAAAATCGGGTCTGTTCTTTTTTAATCCCGGTGTTATAATACCAGACCCAGAGCCCTTGCTGCTTTCCTGTTTCATAATTGCCTTCTTCGGATTTATTCCCGTTTTCGTACCATCGAATAATCGTACCAGCTAGTTTCCCGCCGGAATAATTGGATTCTTCTTTCCGATTACCATTTGTGTACCAGATGGTCCAGAGTCCTTCCCGGTTTCCGGCAGCATAAGATCCCTCCATTTTCATCTGGGGTGGATCATAAAATGTATCGCCGTCCAGGTCTAAAATGACAGTCTCTATAGAGTCCCAAACACCGTTGCCTTCACCCTCGTCCTGGGTGTTGGGTTCATCGTCTTCTCCGTAATCTTGATATACTTCGCCCTCATACCAGAATGTCCAGAGTCCGTCCCGAACACCATTGGTATAATTGCCTTCAGTTTGTAATGCCCCGCTGGGGTAATTTGTTTTCACCAATCCGTCGTTTTGGGCAAGAGCCACCGACGATAGAATGATGGAAATAACCCATATTTTCCGCATGGTCAATTCCTCATTGTCAGAATATGAATAAAGGGATGTTTATTGGATGAAGAGTTGATTCATCCCCCTCTCGGATACCTTTTGTTGCAAAAGTTAAGGCAATGAGGCATTAAAGTCAAAAAATTGCGAAAAAATATCAATTATCTTTATTCAGGCGAATCCAGAAGCTTTGACCGAACTTATCATTGAGATTGATGAGCCCTTCATTGGAGTTATTTGTTCCTAAAAATGAAGTTTCGGTCTCGAACTTATTATTGGTGCGCAGATAGCCGCCCCCGTCACGGCCATTGCCGAGATAAGTGGTCATTTTCCCAAATTGGTTATAAGTACGGAAATAGCCGCTTCCAATAAAAGTCCCTGTTTCACCCACTGCATCATACACGCGCATTTGCCCAGAACTGTCTGCACCAGTGCCCAGGTAAACCGTTTCCTGCCCATCAAAATTGTAAGTGCGTAAATAACCGCCGCCGCTGGATCCAGTCCCCAAAAATAAGGTTCTTTCCCCAAACTGATTATAGGCCTGGTAATATCCTTCGCCAAGATAAGAGGATGTTTCACCCTTTTTATTGTAGATACGGAGTTGACCGGCATGGTCGGATCCAGTGCCAAGATAGGAGGTTTCTTTCCCGGAATTATTATAGGTTCGGATGTACCCACCGCCCATACGGCCCGTGCCAACATAGGCAGATTCATCACCATTGCCGTTGTAAGAACGCATATAACCGCCGCCGTCCTTGCCGGTACCGATAAATAAGGTCGGCTCTCCATACTGGTTATAGGTCTGTATGTAGCCATTGCCAAGATAGCACATGATCACGCCACGGTCATCTTCGATGGTTAAACTGCGAACCACCAAATGGCCCAATTCATCCGTATTTGTACGAAACCCTAAAGTTGAAAAAACCAGCAGTGTTCCTAAAACACCAATGATCACACTTTTTGGATCAATGACTTTCATAAAAGCCTCCGGGATTTATTGTCATTGAAAGAATAATACATAATTTACTCATATTCATAGGTCATAACCTTAACAGGAATTTGCTGATCATCGCGTCCGCGACGAATCATATCATATTGTTTTATTTGGGCTATACGCCCCCTATCATCATAGGAAAATACATTTTTTTCCAGCAACCGTTCTTCTCCATCTAAAATTGCCTCGATATAAGGCCGACCCATATCATCCAAAAGCATCTCTTTTTTTGAAATGAGTTTTAATGTGGAATCCACAAGGTACTCGTAATTCTTGAAATCATCATCATCGAAAACATAGTTAAGTGTTTCTTCCACCACCCCATTGGAATTATAAAGTGTGGATTTTGTACGCCGCCCCAGAATATCATATTCATACGCCTTGGAGCCAATGGATTGGCCTAATCGCCCCACTGATGTTTCATGGGTCAGGCGGCTTTCTTCATTATGAAAATAAATAGATCGAAACATGACGGAGGGATCAAAATATTCGGCTTTTTTATGGGGAAATTTCAATGAATCCAATTCATAGCTTGTGATCTCAAGAATATAATTATCGTACAATTCTTTATGCTCCAGCACCGTTCCAGTGGAATCATAGTCGTAACTCTCGCCCCAGACCATTTCACTGGCATCATCTTTCAGGACCACCATTTCCGGATTGATCGCTTCCGTTGGATTATAGCGGATTCGTTTAATGGGTAAGCCCCGGTCATCATATTTTAAAAATTCTTTCCAATAAAGCGTATCCCCGGCGCCAAAAAGTGTGGTGCTCATCCGCTTCCCGGCGCGATCATTTTCAAAGCGGTAAGATAAAACCATTTCACGGTCATAACTTCGTTGGAGTTTGAGTCCTTCATCAGGGCCCAGGACATACACATATTTTTCACTTAAGGGCAGGGTGTGGGTGTAGATGGTGCTGTCCACGAGGAATCCTTTTTTGTCATAATGCATAACAATGGAATTCTTGAGGTCTTGTGTCTCAACACCGAAGCTATTAAAAACATGGAAAACTTTGATCAAGGTGGTTTTTCCCCACAAACAAGAAACCAGGATCAGGGAAAAGAGCCAACCTGAACGATTTAACATTACCATCATCCTCAAATTTTAGAGAGTGAAACAGATAATTCAAATGGTCAATTGCGCCGTTTTCCCAATACTTATATTTAAGTTCTCACAATCATTCATCAAATTATCGCTATAACCAACCCAAAAAAGAAACCAAGTAATACTCCATTAACATCCAACCCGCCTGTTTGATAAAAAGAGCCACTGTATTTATATTCCGCCAACATAATTTCAACTTTACGGGACCTGAAAATGAAAAAATCACACTATCAAAGATCCTTTCTCTTTTTAAGAACTTTAACCATTTTACTCTTTATTCCCTCTTTACAATCCCAGAATATTATTGATGCCTATTTAATAGGCAACTTTACCACCACGCTTATGGGGACATCAGCAGATGGCTTAATATTGCCCCGCGACCTGGATTTTCATAAAGATGAAGTCAGGCAGAATGAACTTTGGGTCATTAATGAAAATAATATCGGGGGACGCACTCACGGGGGCAGCACAGTCACCTATTACGATGCGGGACAGGAGACACAATGGGCCGAATATCGAAAAGATTCTTATTCAGGGCATTTCATGCATACCGCAAGCGCCATTGCCATGAGTGAAAACGGCACCTTTGGCAATCCATTAGACTGCCAGGATGCGAACAACTCCGGTGGTTACTTTACAGGACCCGTATTATGGGATTCAGATACTTCTGTTTACGCCCGAGCGAACCAAAATGGTCCGCTGCTGGGCAGTCATTTGGATATGATTCATCAGACGCCCTACGGAGAGGGCATTGCCAGTGCCGGCGAAAATGTGTATTGGGTTTTTGACGGGTTTCATAATGCCATTGTAAAATATGATTTTGTGCAGCCCCATAATGTGGGGGGCGACAACCACTCCGATGGCAAAGTCTGGCGCCACTCTGAAGTTGTTGTTCAACGCTCGCCCGGGTTATCCAGCCATATGGAATTTGACCCGGCCTCCGGGTGGCTGTATATGGCGGACACGGGGAATGAACGCATTCTGCGCCTGGATCCGAATTCCGGTCAGATTGCCGGGAGTTTGAATCCTTATGGCGAAACATTAGCTGGGTATTGGAATATGTCGGGAACGGTCTGGAATGTCGTGGCCGATACAGGTTTGATCAAACCCACAGGGCTGGACATCTATGAGGGCAGGCTCCTGGTGAGTGATTATTCCAATGGTGATATTATCGTTTATGATATTACCCAGGATCCGGTCGTTGAATTAGGACGAATTGAAACGGGGATAAGCAATCAGGTCATGGGGCTAAAGGTTGGCCCGGATGGCGCAATATGGTTTGTGTGTCACAATGACAATGAACTCTATCAATTGACGACTTTATTAATGGGCGACGTGAATGGGGATGGCTATTTTACCATTTATGATATCATAATCTGTGCTCGATATGTACTTGGATTATGGGAGTTAGACGAAGCCGCAGTCTACCGTAGTGATGTAAACTTTGACGGGATTGTAGATGTCCTCGATGTATTGCTTATTGTGGATATCATTATCAATTAAGGTAATCCGGCATGTTAAATCATTTCAGCATTTCATAATAAACGCCTGTCAGGCAAGTTGATTTCTCTATTGCCTTAAAGTACAAATTCTGCCTAACATTGACCTAAGTCGGTTTCGACTTACTCATGCGGAGTTCTACTTGAATCATTCATTCATTAAATGGCTGGCGGCATCGTCTATCTGTTTTGGTACCGGTACGTTCTTGAAAGACATCCATTACAGCATTAAGCAAAATGGTGTAATGGTAAATCTTGATTATACTGACCCCATTAATGATGATGACATTATTGGCTGGAAGTCTGACAGAGGCTGGGTTTACCTGACTCTGTTAGGCGTGCGTGCTCCTCGAAATAAATATCCACAACAAACATTTAATAGTCCTGTTAAAAAGATCGTGATAGATGATTTTGATGAGTCTATCCAAGTAGCAATATTAATTAACAAACCCATTTTGGGATACGATATATTAAACTCAAAAACATCTTCAAGCACTGTAGTGTTCATACACACAGAGATGAAAAGTTTTGAAGTAGCCAGTTTACAAAAACATATTAACGAAAATGGAGCATCGGTTTTTAATGTAATGCGCACTTCACGGTTTCCAAAATACAACAAAAATTTTAAAGTTGCGTTTGATCAAGCACGCGCAGAACTGGGCCCCAATTCAATTTTTGAATACTTTGGAAAGCTTTACATCACAAATCATCCTGGGGAATCTGGCGGCAAAATGATAGCCGGATTACAATCCGGAAGTGAAGAACCAGAAGATATTTATATTCCGGAAGTATACGTTAGAGATCCAGAATTGAATAATGAGCCATCCCTGACTTTTGATCCAGCAAATATATACGCAGATGAAGATGCGGAACCCTTGACAATATCATCTGGTTGGATAGAGATCAATGAGCAAGAAACAGGTGCCTTCCCTACTATACCTCGGGACCCCTACGACCAGCCACTTGTGACGGATGAGCTTTTCGATGAATCAGAGCCGCTTACGATTTCTCCCAACTGGGTTGACTTTGAGGAACCGGAGTTAGATGAATTTTCGATCATGACCCCGGAAGAGCTTAAGCAATCTTCCCCAAGTGTATCCGCTGAAGATTTGGGTGTGATGCTAGAATTGTATGATTGGATCGACGTTCAATCCGTAGAAGAATCAACAGGTAAAGATTTTTTTATTTCAGATAAGCTTTACCCAAATCAGGTGAATGTACAAAAATACGTGCCCAAAGAAACACCGGATGATATACTTGTTCAGCAGAATTGGTATAAATTACAATCTAGGCTCATTTCCCTGGTTCCTGCTGGAATTCGTGTTATATCAAACTTAGAAGGTGTCCCCATTTATGTTGATGGCAGACTGGTGGGAGAAACGCCCCTGAGAGGACCGGTCAGCATCTCTCCCGGGTGGCATCAGGTGAGTGGGTTTACCCCGTTATACGTAAAGGTCTTGAACGGATCCGGCATGGAGTATGTAAATGACGATCCTATTTTACGGAATAATCAAATGTTTGGATCCCGGACGGTTTACGTAGATCCCGGGAATGTTTCTGTCGTTAATTTCAGGTTCAATGAAATTGGGGATCCCCCAAAAAATTTGGCCCAGATACAAGGTGGAATGCTGATTGGATTTCCGGTGATCATGGCTCTGTTCGGACTCATCACCTGGGGCATGATGTAGTATCATCTCCATTTTTAATCCCAAAATTATTCTCATTTTTCATAATGAATCTTCAAAATAAAATCCGATCTATCATTTTATCCCATTTGGTTGAGTCCGAAGCCCGAACCGTTGGGATGGAAGAAGAATGCATTCTTTATACGAAAGATAATCGACGCCTCCCCGTAAATCCATGTGCTGAATTTTCAGCCACGGATCTTTTATCCATCATGAATGAGAATGTGGGAACCAACGGTATTTATTCCTTGGAACCAGGCGGGCAATTGGAATGGTCCAGTCCACCCTATCGAGATATGAATAATTTATATTCTGCTTTGGCAAAACATAAGCAGGCATTGCATAAAGTGGTGGAAGCAAATGAGTTAAAAATCATTAGTTATGGTGTGGAACCTAATTATTCTCCCGATGATATTGATTTGATCAACCAACTGAAATACCAACTTATGAATGCCAACATGGAGCGAAATGGCACCCTGGGAAAATGGATGATGCGGAACACCGCCAGTGTCCAAATAAACTTTGATGTAACAAGCGAAAAAGACCTGGAAAACATGACCTTTGTGGCAGATTGCTTGCAACCGGTCTGTGCGTATCTGTTTGCCAACAGCCCTTTTCGAAATGGCAAACCCACCGGCACAGAAAACATCCGCAATGTGATTTGGGAAAATACGGACAATCCCCGCTGCCGGAATTTGATCGATCATGGCATAGAATCGCCGGAAAGAATGATCGATCACTACATTGATTATATCATGACCGTTCCCGGTATTTTCCAATTGGATAAAGATGGCGTCATTGTTGATACACATCAAACTTTAGGTGCAAGGCTTATTGCTTTGGAAAAATCGGGCGAACTTCGGACAGAAGATATTCAGGCTGCCCTTCACCAGATTTTTACCAATGTCCGCCTGAAACACTTGGTGGAAGTCCGGGGTGCAGACCGTCCGCCCAAGGGACACGAAATGGCGCCGGTTGCTTTTTGGACCGGAGTATTAACGTCTGAATCCGTACGCGATGAAATATTATCCGTTGTTAAAAAGTGGACACTTGAAGACCGTCATCACTTTAATAAAGTATCCCTGGTTTTGGATGATTCCCAAATTGGACCGGAAAACAAATCCTATCGTGAGTGGAATCAATGGATGGGCGAAATGGCCATGGCCGGACTCAAAGAACGGGGCTTGGGCGAAGAAAAGTTTTTTGAAGAATTCTTTAATATTGTAATGGGAAAAGGACCCTTTTCATTGCAGGAGCAAACAGACTAACAAATACATTCACCACTGGTGTTATGTCTCATTAATACTTTCGTACCTTTACATCCTTGAATTCCACACCATAATGTCAGAGCACCCGCACCATGGCATATTTTGAGTGCCTTTCATATACAGCATAACAGGGTTATTTTTTATATCCTTAATAATCTGTTCTTTTAATTCCATAATAACCTCTTTTTATTTATTCCATTCTCTGTTAAAATATTCTTTCAGTTCTTCTTCAGTCATATTCTTAATTGGGTTTGCCGGTTTCTCAATTGAATCTTCTCTTACTTTTAAGGCTCCAGGAAATTTTCTATCAATAAATGTGTGATCTTTAGGAACTCCACCCAAACTATTAAATGTAATTACATCTGTTGTATATTTATGTTCCTGATTTTCAGCTATTTCTATTCCAGCCAATGTTGTTCTCTTACTCTTAGACTTTTTACTTAAAATATTCATAATTTTTCTTAATATATTCATCGAGATACTATGCAGACCCGAAATTTCCTACCGGCACCGGATCATCACCTTCCCAATTCAGATTCCTTTGATAAATACCA
>DQOT01000311.1 GCA_015658495.1 Fidelibacterota bacterium
GGTTTCCCGTAGGTTCATCTGCTAATAAAATGGAGGGATCATTTACCAAGGCCCGGGCGATGGCCACACGCTGCCGCTGTCCACCGGATAGTTCATTTGGTTTATGATGCATCCGGTCGGTGAGACCGACGGCGGACAATGCTTTTTTCGCTTTTTCAATCCGATCATTTTTAGAAATATTGGCATAGATTAATGGCACTTCCACATTTCGCAGTGCTGTCGCTTTTGGTAATAAATTAAAGGTCTGGAATACAAATCCAATTTTCCGGTTCCGAATGGACGCCAATTGATTATCATCCATTTCATGGACTAACTCCCCCTCAAATTCATATATGCCTTCTGTGGGTGTATCCAGGCAACCAATCATATTCATAAGCGTAGATTTACCCGAGCCAGATGGTCCCATAATGGAAATGTATTCATTATGATTTATTGTCAGGTCAATCCCGTCCAGTGCACGGACAACTTCACCACCCACATCATAATAGCGTTTGAGTTCTTTCAATGATATGAGATCAGCCAAAATTAATCTTTCTTTCCGCTATTACCAGTTTCATCCAAACCGGTCGTGATACTGAATCCTTTTTTACTATCTTTTTTCTCATCGTCAGTTTTAACTGCTATGTTATGAGATAAATCCTTACTGATAGCACGGTAACTGCCCGTGACAATTTCTTCACCTTCATCGATACCGCTTAGTACTTCATAATGGGTTTCGGATGAAATGCCAACTTTAACAGGTCGAATATGAACAACTTTTCCCTTTTTACCAGCCTTGGTTTTTTTCAAGGATTTTTCATCCACCACTGACATAGTTCTATTTCTCAAAACACCACCGGGTTCGTCTGCCAATACAAAAACCAATTCTTCCATTTTTTTAGCTTTTTTCTTTTTACCTTCACCCTTTTCTTTTTCGCTGGCACTACCTTTTCTCATAAATTGGTTTTCTGATCCTGCTGGACGAACAGTTAAACTTTGAATGGGAATAGCCAAAACATTGTCTTTTTTATCTGTAATAATATTAGCTGTAGCACTCATTCCCGAACGTATCCCATCGGGAACTTGTATCATTCTAATTTTCACCACAAAATTGGTAACCTGTTCCGCTGATCCAAACGAAGATGTTTGAGCCATGTGTGCAATCTCACTGACAATACCGTAAAAAAGTGTATCCTGAAAGGCATCAATTTCAATTTCTGTGGTATCCCCCTGGGAAACAGAGACAACATCATTTTCATTCACGTCAACAATGACTTCCATACGATTCAAGTCGGCAATTATCATAAGTACTTCAGCCTGAAACATGCCGCCCACAGCCATTTCACCCACCTCTTTATTAACGGCGGTAACAATCCCGTCTTGAGGTGATACAATACGTGCTTTGTTCAAATCATCCTCCCTTGATTCAAGGCTGGATCTTGCTTGTGCAAGGAAACTGTTTGCGATTTCGTACGATGCTTGAATTGCTTCCAATTCCTGATCTGATGCCAGATTCTGTTCATACATGGATTCCACACGTTTCTTGCTGGCCAATTCCTGTTTTAACCGTGCTTTCGCAGATCGGACAGAGGACGCAGCCGAATTATAATTAGACAATAATTGTTTCCGATCCAAGGTGATCAAATGCTGACCTTTTTTCACATGATCCCCTTCCTCCACCGTTATGGAATCTATCCATGCTGAAGAAGTGGCACTGATTTTTACTTCTGTTTCCGGTTGAATCTTTCCACTTGCATTCACTTTATGAATGATCGTTTGGCGAACAATTATTTCCGTTTCCACTTTGATAGCATTATCCTCCTTTTTACCCAAAATCACCACAATCAATGAGATGAGCAGCGCACCAATGCCACCGTAGATGATCCACTTTTTCTTTTTGGTTAATTTTTTCTTAGCCACTGTTTTCTCCTCTAAATTATTTATCCGTGTCCAGTGTTCCCAAAAGGGCTTTCAAATTTGCTTGTTCAATATAAGCATCATATTTAGATCGAATCAGAGATGATCTCGCTCGCACTACCGAGACTTGTGCATCCAAAACTTCTAAAATAATTGTGGATCCATGGGTGTATCTCACCTGTGCCAACTTTAAATCCTCGTCGGCAGATACCAGAATAGTTTCATTGATTGGAATAATTTCCTTGTAATTATTCAATTGATCTAACGAACTTTGCAATTGGACGGATAAATCTTGAAGTTGGGTTAAATATTCCGATTCTTGTTTATTCACAGCAATCTTTGCCTGTTGAATTCGAGTACTGATACTGTTCCCTGAAAAGATTGGAATGGATATAGACAGACCTGTATTGAACCGTTTTTGATCATTATAGCTATTGGCAATTGCATGACCAAGAGTTTCTGCATTGCCGGAATAACTGGCATTTGCACTAATGGTAGGCAATCGGGATCCTTTGGCAATCTTTGCGCTGAGTTCTGCACTTGTGATTTGATATTGTTTTGCTTTAACACTTGGATTGAATTTTTGAATAAGTTCAAATCCAGTTTCAAAATCAGGAATAATCTCCAAGGGTATTTCTACTTCTTCTATAGAAAAATTTTGATCGGAACCAATTAAACCCATGGCATTTTTCAATGTGCGATATGCATTTTGGAGGTTGGCTTCATTATTTATTACATCTACTTTGGCTTGGCCAAATCGAACTTCTGCTTTTAATAGATCTGTTTTTTTCGCTGAGCCCAATTCATATTTTTGTTCCGCCAATGCTAACTGCTGCTGTGAACTCATGAGATTAGATCGCGCTACAACTAATAGTTGCGAAGCCTTAAAATAATTAAAATAGGTAAATTGTACATTTCGAATAATATTGGTAATCACCTGGCGGTCAAACTGTTCAGCTATACGATAATTGTTTTTGGCCTGACGTATGGTATTCCACCAAACACCCCCATCATAAATATTCTGAGATAGAAAA
>DQOT01000280.1 GCA_015658495.1 Fidelibacterota bacterium
GTGTCGGCTATGAAGTGAATTATGTTAATTCGTCAAATGTGGTGAATAATAAGAATAATTTGAAGAATTACATTAATAATGCCTATGAAACCTGGGATAATCCTCCCGTTTTTGTAACAATCGTAGGTGATGCAGAAGGCCCCTATGATATTCCTACATGGAATGATTCATGGAGCGGATACAATGGAGAAGGGGTTCATCCTTATTCAACCTTGGAAGGGAATGATCAATTCCCCGAGCTTTTCCTGGGACGTCTTTCATTTGATACCAGTTCCGATCTGCAGACCATTATCAGTAAAACATTGAATTATGAATCCAGTCCTTATATGGGAGAAAATTGGTTTCAACGCGCTTGTTTAGTGGGGGATCCATCTTCATCAGGAATTTCCTGTATCATTTCCAATGAGCACATCCATGAAATTCTGGACCTGGTTGGCTATGAAGAAGTGAATACAATTTATAGTGGGTCATTTGCCAGCCAAATGCAAGCTGGAATAAGTGATGGTGTTTCCTTTTTTAATTATAGAGGGTATTGGGGAGTCAGTGGATTTTCATCCAGTAATGTCAATGCTACAAATAATGGGTTCATGCTTCCTGTTGCAACCGTCATTACCTGTGGCACGGGTTCATTCAGCAGTGGTGAAGCCTTAATTGAATCATTTATTCGTGCCGGCACATCTGCGAACCCAAAGGGATCTGTAGCAAGTATTGGAACTGCAACCCTAGGGACACATACCATGTTCAATAATGTAGTGGATATGGGCTTTTATTATGGGGCATTGATTGATGGGATTGAATCTGTGGGTGCTTCCCTGATGTATGGGAAAATGATGCTTTATAAAATCTACCCAACAAATCCGAATAATTACTGTCATATTTATTCACACTGGAATAACCTGATGGGTGAATCTTCACTTTCTATGTGGAGTGATTATCCGGAGCAGACTACGGTTTCCCATGTTTACGCTGTTACAAAAGGAACCAATTATATTGATATCACTGTGACAAAAGCCTCCGGCGCATTGGAAGATGCCTGGGTGACTATTTTGATGGATGATGAGATCTTTGATTCCGGATACACCAATGCCAACGGATTTATTCGGTTACCCATTACATCCACACAAACGGGTGAAGTGTTAGTTACAGTTACAAAGAAAAATCATTATCCTTATCAAAGTTCATTCCAGATCTATGATCCAGGTGTGTCTGTGAATGTCGCAGAAACAACGCTCACAATCGATGATGATAATTTTGGTGAATCCAGCGGGAATGAAAATGGCATTGCCAATGGCGGTGAAACGCTGGAAATTTTTATCAGTGCAACCAATTTTGGCAGTGATGATGCGGAAAATGTTTATGGCGTTATCACCAGCGGAAGTGGAAATGTTTCAATTCAATCCGGTACGGTAAACTATGGTGCAATATCTTCCGGCAATACAGTCGGCGCACCGACACCCTTTGTGATTTCCCTGGGAGAAGGGTTACAAGAAGGTGCAAATCTTGATCTAATTATCTATTTCAATGACAGTGGAAGTTCTCCTTCAAATGGTGTATTAAACTTGAATGTGTCGGGGAATAATCTACTTGCAACCGCTGTGAATGTGATTGGTTCCTCCAGCGATATTTTGACACCGGGAGAATCATCCTATTTTAAAATCGAACTGCATAACACAGGATCCATGAATGCTTCCACCATAACAGGAACCATCTCTTGTGCCTCACCTTTCATCGAAATATTAGATAACATGGGGACCTGGTCCTCTGTCATGAGTGGAGGCTCATCCTATAATGGCAGCGATTATTTTGAAGTTTTCGCTTTGGAGGAAACCCTTCCTGGCGCAATTGTCCATTTTATTGTAAATATCGAAACCCCCCAGGGGTATGAATCCAATACAATCGTCGAAGTTCAAATAGGCGAGCCTACTGTCTATGATCCGGTGGGCCCCGATGCCCATGGCTATTATATTTATGACAGTGGTGACATCGGTTATACATTGGCTCCTACCTACAATTGGGTTGAAATTGATAGCCGCTATGGCGGCAGTGGAAGCCATTTGACCTCATTAACAGATGGCGGTAATAATCAGGATGATGTGGAAACGATTGACTTACCTTTCACATTCAAATTTTACGGACAAGAGTACGACCAGATCAGTATTTGTTCCAATGGCTGGATCGCCATGGGTGAATCAACCCTTCAATCTTTCCGGAATTATCAAATTCCCGGTGTGGGCGGCCCCTCTGCCATGATTGCAGTTTTCTGGGATGATTTAAAATTGACAAACCAGGGAAGGGTTTATACCTGGTTCAATGCAGAAGAAAAAAGATTTTATATTCAATGGTCCAGGGTGAGAACCTATCAAAATAATTCGACTGAAACATTCCAGTTAATTTTATTGGATCCGGATTATTATGCCACACCCACCGGTGATGGAGAATTCCTGATGCAATACATGGATTTTAATAACACCTCCTACACCTCTGGCACTACGAATCACGGAAATTATTGCACCATTGGTACAGAAGACCATACCATGACCGTTGGCCTGCAATACACGTATAATGATACCTGGCACCCCGCTGCCATGGAATTAGGTGATGGAAAATCACTTTTATTTACAACACGAGGAAGCAATATACGGCTTTCGGGTGACCTGAATTACGACGAAAAAGTTGATATTAATGACATCCTGTTATTGGTCGATTATAACCTCGGCTATGAAGGTATGGTCAATGAATTTTTCGGTGATATTAACGGTGACGGATTGGTGAATGTCATGGATATGGTTGCGCTTATCAGGATGGTATTGGGGTACACCAACTCCTAGGCTGGAGTGATTTTTCTGTTTAAATATGTTCCTCACACCTTTGATTGTACTCGGTGCGCTTGCACTGGCATTATGCATTGCCGGTA
>DQOT01000202.1 GCA_015658495.1 Fidelibacterota bacterium
AATGTAAAAAAACTTTGTTAAGAGAGCGCTTTCAGTCCAGATTTATCGGGACCATCTCTCCGTTAATGATAATTTATTGCGTGGGAAAGTTACCTATGAATTTTTCTTTACCAAACCATTATGCCCTGACAAACTGCTTCCCGCCAATTTGCTGGACGGCATTCTTTAATTCCAGTTTAAGCAGAATCTGCAACAGTGCTGTAATTTTCATATCAACCGAATTTGCCAATTCATCAATATGGACTGGGTCATGCCCCAGATTTTGTATGATCATTCGTTCCTGATCGGTCAATTCAATGGAAATGGCTTTTTGCACACTTTTCACAGGATTAAACAATCGTGGGTTTATCTCACGGATAATCTCTTCTCCGCTGTAAACAGGAATGGCCCCATTGCGGATAAGGCGATTCGCGCCCACACTTTGTTTATCTGTAATTCTTCCAGGGACGGAAAAAATATCCCGATTTTGATCCACTGCGTTTAAGGCTGTTAAAATGGCGCCGCTTCTATCCCCTGCCTCCACCACAACTGTCGCATGTGCTAATCCGGAAATAATTCGGTTCCGTTGTGGGAAATTTCCACGATCCGGTTTTGTTCCCAATGGGAATTCACTGATCAAGGTTCCTTTTTCACAAATTTCTTCCACCAGTTTTCTATTTTCACCGGGATAAATCACATCCAGCCCCGACCCTAAAACTGATATGGTCCTGCCACCACCTGCAACAGCTGCTTTATGGGCAATGGTATCTATGCCTCGTGCCAAACCACTTACGATAGAAATATTTTTTGAAACAAGGTCTGATGTGAGTTTCTGTGTCACCGATTTGCCATAGGGTGTAAACCGCCGTGTACCAACGACGGCAACAGCATCTTCTTTATACTGCAGCGGTTGGCCTTTCCAATACAATATCACCGGCGGGCTGTAGATCTTTTTTAGCAACATAGGATAATGATCATCCCAGAATGAAACAATGGAAATACCTTTTTGGATTGTTGTCTCCAATTCTCGAATTCCAAAATCGAAATCGCTGTATTTTTTGATCTGTTCAGCAGATTTCTTATCAATCCCGTTGACGGTGCATAATTCTTTGATCGATAATTCAAACGGATTGATATCCAACCCAAGATGAGACACAAGCAGGCGGATCCGCTGTTGACCAATTTTGGGTACATTCAAGAGATTGATCAGGTTTACCAAGTTCATTTATTGCACCGCTTTTGACAATGTTGAAATAAGGGTTTCCAGGCCATCACCAGATACAGCTGAAATGACAAGAATATCTTGGTCAAATTTTTCCCATTCTTCTGCTAATTCATTTCCAATATCAGATTTTGTTCGGCAAATCAAAACAGGTTTTATATCCAAATCCGGATTGAACTGAAGAATCTCATTTTCCAATGTTTTAAAAGATTGAAAGGGTGTTTCATCAGTCCCATCAATCAGATAAAGCAATATTTTATTGCGTTCAATATGTTTTAAGAATTGATGCCCCAGTCCCTTCCCGGCGCTGGCACCTTCAATCAATCCTGGAATGTCAGCCATGACAAAGGAACTGTAATCGCCATATTTCACGATGCCTAAATTGGGTTCTAATGTTGTGAAAGGGTAGTCGGCAATTTTGGGTCGTGCAGCAGAGATTCGAGAAAGTAAGGTCGATTTTCCTGCATTGGGTAAGCCAACCAATCCTACATCAGCAAGGATCTTTAATTCAATTTCAAAATGTCCGGTCTACCCTAGTAATCCCGGCTGGGCTTTTCGCGGCGCCCGGTTGGTGGATGTTTTAAACCGGATATTCCCTTTACCACCGATTCCGCCTTTACAAATAATGATAGACTCGCCATTTTCAATTAGGTCTGCGACAACATCACTATTCTCTTTATTGCGAATAATGGTACCCACAGGAACCTGTACAATCACATCCTGCCCACTTTTCCCTGTTTTTCGTGCACCACCGCCGGCGCCGCCATCATCCGCTTTATATTTCCGTCGATATCGGACATCCTGGAGTGTGTGCAAATTCGCATCTGCTTTAAAGACAATATGACCGCCCCGGCCACCATCTCCACCGTCGGGACCGCCTTTCGGGATATATTTTTCCCGTCGAAAATGCACCGCACCCTTGCCGCCATTACCGGCCAGGAGTTCAACTTCTGTAAAATCGATAAACATAATTCTTTTGACGGAATTTTTCCGTCTCGAAGTTAAAGATGAAATTATATAATAGACACTGGTCAGGACATATTGGCGACAATTTCGTCACCAAATTCGGAGCATTTCAATTTGGTTGCCCCTTCCATGAGCCTGTGGAAATCATAGGTGACACGTTTTTGTCCGATCGCGCCTTGGATTCCATTTACAATCAAATCTGCTGCATCTTGCCAGCCCATATATTCTAACATCATTACACCGGATAAAATGACTGAACTGGGGTTCACCTGGTCTTTTCCGGCATATTTTGGTGCTGTTCCATGGGTCGCTTCAAAAATGGCATGTCCCGTTGTATAATTAATATTTGCACCCGGTGCGATTCCAATACCACCCACAATGGCTGCCAGCGCATCGGAAATATAATCACCATTTAAATTAAGAGTGGCGATCACATCATATTCTGCAGGACGCAATAATATTTGCTGCAGAAATGCATCGGCGATCACATCTTTTACGATCAATTCTTTGCCATCTTTTTTGATGATCTGCCACAAACCACCATCCAGGTCTTCGCCGCCATACTCTGTTTTCGCAACATCATAGCCCCAATCCCGAAATGCACCCTCCGTGAATTTCATAATGTTCCCTTTATGGACCAGTGTTACGGAATTACGATCATGAGATAATGCGTAATCAATGGCTGCGCGGACCAATCTTTCTGTCCCTTCTCTGGAGACAGGTTTCACACCCAAACTACATGTATCAGGAAAACGAATATTGGTGACACCCATCTCATTAATTAAAAATGATTTTACTTTTTCCAATTCTTCCGTCCCTTGCATCCATTCGATTCCGGCATAAATATCTTCGGTATTTTCCCGGAAAATGATCATGTCAACCAAGTCCGGCTCCTTCACTGGTGAGGGCACACCTTCGAACCAATGAACAGGACGCACACAGGCATAGAGATCCAACTTTTGGCGAAGCGCCACATTCAAGGAGCGAATTCCACCCCCGATCGGCGTCGTTAAGGGTCCTTTAATTGCAACCATGTGATTTCTAATCGTATCCAGGGTTTTTTGGGGTAACCACTCAGCCGTTGCATTGAACGCTTTTTCACCCGCTAAAACTTCGAGCCATTCAATACTTTTTGAACTACCATAAGCTTTTTCAACTGCACTGTCAAATACATGGACAGATGCTTTCCAAATATCCGGGCCAATGCCATCTCCTTCAATAAACGGAATGATCGGCTGATCGGGAACATGCAGTTGACCATTATCCATCCTTATCTTTTGTGCGTCGCTCATTCTGCCGTTTTGCCTTCTTTCTTTATGGGTTCAGTTTTTGGTTTTTCTTTTGTTTCTTTCTTTGGTTTATCTGGATTTGCATTATTTTTGTAATCCGTCTGGTAAAACCCGGATCCTTTAAAAATGAGTCCTGTTCCACCACTCACAACCCGTTTTACCCTGCACTTTTCCTCTTCGCAGTTTGGTTTCTGCGTTAAGGCGGCGCTTGTCATGGATTGAAAATGTTCAAACCTGTCTCCGCATTCTGCACAAATGTAATCGTAGGTGGGCATTAAAAATGATTTATAATAGTAAAAATCAGTGACCGAATTTAAAAAAATCAGCCGGAATATTTAGACAATAATGCGTCATTCACGCAAGATGGGACGAAGGCGGATACATTTCCTCCGTTTTTGACCACATCTTTCACAATGGTAGAATTTAAATGAATGTATTTTTCATCGGGCATCATGAATAATGAAGCAATATCCGGATTGAGATAAAAATTCATCATAGCCATCTGAAATTCAAACTCAAAATCGCTCACATGGCGTAAACCGCGAATGATGGCAATGGAATCTGAATTTTTTGCATAATCCACAACCAAACCGGTGAATCTGCTCACACTAATGTTTTCGATATGGTTTGTGGATTCCTTAATCAACGACAATCTTTCATCCACATTAAAAAGTGGATCCTTCTCCACATTCACAGCTACGACAAATTCAAGGACATCAAACAATTTTGCTGCCCGCATTGCAATGTCGATATGCCCATTGTGGATGGGATCAAACGTTCCGGGGTAAATGATCTTTCTCATGAATTTGTCCAAGTCAGAATTCGGGTATCACCGTAATCAGTTAAATCTGCATCTAAAAATGGTTCCTGACCCTTTTCACATTCTAAAATGAATTTACCTTTTTTATTTAAATGTTCAAGAATGCTTTCTGAAAGAGATTCCAGATCAAATCGGCCATAGGGTGGATCAGCAAAAATGAGATCAAAAAACCTATCTTTTTTCAAAAAACTAAAAACATCGGTCTTGATAAAAGAAAAAGTTGCGCCACGAAACTTCAGGGAATTTTCTTTCATTAACGATAAACTTTTTCCATGTTTTTCTACAAAGGTGACAGAGGTAGCTCCTCGGCTTGAAGCTTCCAACCCCATTATCCCGGAACCGGAAAAAAGATCTAAAACGGATTCATAAGTAAATGGCACCAGCTTATCAAAAAGACTTTTCCGTACCCTTGATTTTGTGGGCCGATAGGGCATTCTAGGAGACGTTTTGATTGTCAAGCCTTTAAACCGTCCCGCAAGGATCTGCATTTAATCTTCCAGGATGGATACATAAAAACCAGCCCGTGGATTGGGATGGTCTGCTTCGTTAAACAGGACAAACTTCCTGAGAAGTACATCATCGCCCACATTGGAAATAATGGCGCTGGCTTGAAGAATATCTGCTTTATTTCTCACCCAAATGAGCAGGGGGCCATAGATCTGGTTTTCTGTAAAAACCTGTTCAAAATATTTTAAGGAATAATCAGTGAGCAATGTATCTAATTGAATCATAAGGTCGATTTTAGACAAATCACCTGTGGGTATGTCTTTCGAAACACCAGGAAGGTCAAAACTATAATACCATAAAAAGATTGTACTGTCCTGACCCGTAGCTTCAACTGAAAATGATGTTGGATTTACATCCAGAATATTCTCAACATTTGGATTAAGACCACTCATGTATTCCAGACTCACAAAAGATTTTGTAATGGTGAGTGCATTATAACGATCCAGGTCTGTTTGGGTCAATAACGATAATAATGCGGATGTGATGGATTTGGATTGTCCCAGGAGGTTTAAAGAAGGTGTTCGGGATGCCTTTGGACTCGGGAATTCTTTTTCTTGCACACCGGATCGTTCGATCGAAAACCCCTTATCCACACCAAAGAATGAATTATTCAATTCTGCCTGTAATTTTAAATAATTGAACCCGATGAATAATCCAACAATTAAAAGGAGTGCCAGAGCAAAACCTGTGGCCGTTTGCTGATTATCCTTTACTGTGTGTGATTCTTCTCCTGCATCTGCCCTGGTTTCTCCAATTTTCTCTTCTTCCGCCAAACCTGGAATGACCGCCGTAAAAAAGAAATCAACAATGCCCGGTTCTTCAAAAAAGTTAAAAGAATGATCAATGGCATTACTGTTAATCAATTGCGTAAGAATATTGGCTTCATATTCCGGAATACCACCCACATGTTGATCACCTATACCCACACCTTCAAACGGTGTGCACACCCTGAGATCTGATGTTACCCAGGCTGCGGTAGATTGGCGTCCCAATTTATGTAGACAAAAAACGGGTATATCATCCAAATGGGATTCTTCCAATCCCAAAGCAGCTAAGGTGATTTCGTCATTTTCATCTGTTGTGGAGATTACTTTCGCAACACCTCCTGTAAAAGCAACCTTCCCCATATCAAAGCGGTTATTTTGTACTTTCATAAAAGAATAACGATTATCAATTCGCTGCACCATGGCTGCTTCGGACATGCCAGATCCATCCAGGCAAAGAGAACTGACAGGTCCCATCCAATAAGGATTGCCCCCTAATTCAATGATAGAAAGCTTTATTGTTCTGATGAGCGCCTTTGACATAGAACAGACATGAATATTGGATTCATCCGGTAAATACACCTGCCCGAAAATAGAAACAGCCTGGGAGTCCGGCCTGCCTTTTTGTGACTCAAACCAATGGATATAATCAATACCGTCTTCTCTCGAAAGATCTGGTTCGCTTTCGACAACAGAGTGGCTGCTAAATTCATCGGGGAGGCCAACAACAACATCCTGTCCGTCAAAGGGATGTGTCTCTTTCGATTTACGAAGTGCTGATGCTAAAACAGAATTCAGTTCTGCTTCATCATAAATAATTGATGAAATGTTGTCATTGAACGGAACCCTGACCAAACTCTGCAGTATGGGAGATTCTCCATTGCGGTTCCAAACGCCACACAGGAGAAATGTATCTGAAATGACTAAGCCAACCATGTGTTCTCAGTTAGCTTAATCCCAGCTTTTTTGTCCGTCTTTGATTATACCGTGACTATTTGCCTTGAAGGAGAATAATAAATAACGGGGTTCTTTGACGGTCTCTTTTATCGGACTTGAAACTTTCAAACTTTTCCCATCTTCACTGATCTCCATTTGATATGGATCCTTGGACAAGGGACAAAAATAAGTGGATGAATCAGGTAAATAAGTTTTATAGTACTCTATTGCTTCAACACGCGTCATAGGTTCTTCTTTAACGATCCCAATAAAATTTTCATCACTTTCATATCCAGGAAGATCTTTTTTCCGGATAAAGGATGTATCATTTCGCCCCAGGTCTTCAGCATAAACAGCGATTTGCAAGGTGGTATCTATCACCGTATCCCTGCGAAAACTCTTAAATCCAAATGTTGTGTCAAATTCAAACCCAAAGGATGCACCAACATCCACAAAGAATTCCTTCCCGTTTAAAGTAACCTGTTGTTCACCAATAAACAATGAATCCGCCAACGCAGAATCCCGAGTGGCATTCACAAGGTTCATGGCTTCGAGAAAATTGGGGTTATACCCCCCCGTTAAACTTGAATAAAATTCTTCAACATCGTAAAGGTTTTGCATTCTATAGCGGCTTTCTTTCTGGTAATGGGCTTCTTCTTCCCAAATCGCAACGGGCACATAGATCACAATAATAAGAAAGAACATCGCCAGGATGATCGCTATTTCAAGTAGATCCGTTTTATTATGTTGAGATAATTTCATATTTAACTAATTATAAAATGATTAGTGGTTTCAGCTTTTCAAGTGTCTTAAGGCCGATCCCTTTAACTTTTAACAGATCATCAAACGTTTTAAATGGCCCGAAATCATCGCGAAAACGAATAATTCGTTCCGCAGTAACGGTGCCAATCTTTGGAAGTTTGACCAGATCCTGCTTTTCGGCAGTATTAATATTAATGATTTCTGTCTGCGGTTTATAATTCTTTTCTGGGGATACAGCAGATGAATTGGAAGCCTTTGTTTTATGCTTATCGTACGCCAATTCTGCTGTCTTTTTGAAGGCCTCCTTTTCGGCTAAAGAAATTGGCTTAAAATCATCATACAGATGGCCTTGCTTGTATAATTTTATTCCATACCCTAGAATCAATGTACAAACCAGGAAAAGAATGACCTGCTTTTCTCGTTGGGTGAATAAGGTCATTAAAGGTCGATCTTCGAAAAGGGTTTTTGAACCGGGCCAAGATCCTTTTCCAATGATTCGATCAATTTCTTTGCGCTGCGCGACAATTTCGTGGGCGTTTCAACCTGAATCTTCACCAGTTGATCACCATTGGATCTGCTCCTTAATCGTGGAAATCCTTTGCCTTTCAACCGGAGAACCTGTCCTGATTGAATCCCCGCTGGTATTTTCAACCATGCTTTTCCATCCACGGTGGGGATTTCAATCTTACCACCTAAAACAGCAGTGGGGTACGAGACTGCTACTTCAAGCAATACATTTTCACCATCACGGACAAAATATTCATGATCCCCTTCCACGAACATAATGATCAAATCACCGGGATTTTTCCAAATATCTTCATTCCCTTGTCCATTCAATGTCATGTAATTCCCCTCTTCAACACCTGCAGGAACTTTCACTTTTATAGTTTCTTCTTTATTAATCATTCCATCAGGGCCTGATTCAGGGGGACGGTTTCCAATTCTTTTTCCAGATCCCTCACAATGGGGACACACAGATGTGGATCGCATATGTCCAAGAATCGTGTTTTGGACCGTAGAAACTTGCCCCTGTCCCTGGCATGTTGGGCAGGTGATAAATTGAGCGCCTGGTGCGACGACAGATCTCTTGATCTTGATCTTTTTCTCAATGCCTTGGGCAATCTCTTTAAATGTTAATCTCAATTTGATTCGGATATCGCTCCCGTGACCTCGAGATCGTCTTTGACCACCGCCCCCAAAAAAGCTTTCAAAAGGGCTCCCACCAAAAATATCGCCAAATTGTGAAAAAATATCATCCATACTCATATGGACACCGCCGCCACTAAAACCGCCGGGACCGCCTGCATCGCCCATCCCTACACCGGCATGTCCAAATTGATTGTACTGTGACCGTTTTTGATCATCACTTAATACAGAATAGGCTTCAGCCGCTTCCTTGAAATTCTTTTCTGCTTCCTTATCATCAGGATTACGATCAGGATGATATTTGAGTGCAAGTTTACGGTAGGCCTTTTTGATCTCATCCTGGGATGCGTGTTTGGAAACACCGATTATGTCGTAAAGATCTCTCATTTTTTATTCACGATCACCTTTGCGTGGCGTATCACTTTATCACGATACGTATATCCTTTTTCAAAAACATTCAAGATCACATGGTCATCCATGGTCTCATCAGTTTGTGTCATCATGGCATCGTGAATCTCAGCATCCATTTCCTCCCCAAGTTTACCAAATGGTTTTACATCCAACGATTCCAAGAATTTTTGGATCTTGGCTGCGACCATATTCATCCCATCTTTCAAAGATTGGTCTGTTGCATTGGATGAATCGAGCATTCTGCCAAGATCATCCATGATAGGCAGGAATACTCTGAGCACATTTTCACCATCATACTGGAGTAATGCCGATAATTCATCTGCTTTCCGTCGGCGAAAGTTGTCAAATTCAGCTTTGAGCCGAAGATGTTTATCCTGGGTTTCTTCCAACTGTTTCTCTAAAGCCTTGATGATTTCCTTGTCTTTTAAAGACTGTTTGGAAACCTTCTTTTTTGCTGCTTTCGATATTGATTTCTTTTTTGATTCTTTTTTTAATGTTTCAGGCACAATACACCCTAAATATTAGTTTTATTGAAAAAATTCAGCCCGGAATTTAAGAATTTGTGTTCAGTCGGTACAACGACAGAAAAGATAAGTTATTTCAGGAAGCTCGACGCAGCTCGATAACTCCCGATCAATGTAATGACCACAACCAGCGAGAAAAGCCAGATCCATACGACGGGGTCAAAAGTAAGACGAATGCCCCAAGATGTAAAATTGGTGAAAATGTAATTGATCCCTTTGACCGACCCTAAAAGAGCAGGAAACACCAAGGCGGATGAAATAAGGCCGATGAGGAAACCCTCGATAATAAAAGGCAATTTAATGAACATGCTTGTGGCACCGATCATTTGGAGTGATCGGATCAGTTCCCGGCGGGAATAGACAGATAATTTCACGGTGTTATAAATGATCAAAACAGCAACAAAGATGATTACGCCAGCCAAGTAAGGAAATCGGTCAATAATGCGCCTGTAATTTCTTTCGATCTTTTTGATCAGGTTTCCCTGGTACCTGACTTCTTCCACACGATCAATTGACCTAATCTCTTTAATGATCGGCTCTACCCTGATTGGATCCCTACTGGTCCGGGATAAATTCACCACGGCACTCACAGGCAATGGATTGTATCCCAAAATATCCATAATATCTTCACCAAACTGATCTTTAAAAATTCGGATAGCATCTTCTTTCTCAATGATCGTAGCGGTGCGAACACCTTTGATCGTTTTAATACGATGGATCAGTCCAACGGCTTCTTCGTTGGAAACATCCTGTTTAAAAAATACCTCAATCTTGTATTTAGACCGAAAATATTGTAATACTTTATGGGTGTTATCCCCGGCCGTAGCCAATAATCCCACAATGAACAGTGCAATAAAAAGAGAAATTATGGCTGTGAATGCTGTCATTTTATGTCGCCAGACATTCTTTATTCCCTCGGTGGTCAGGTAAAAAAACTTATTCATTACCGTCCCCGTAATACGCCATCTTTGAGTTCATAGATCGGTCGTCCCCGCCCCTTGATCAAATTATAATTATGGGATGCCATTATGATAGTTGTCCCTGTTTCATGAATCGTTTCAAGGAGTCTTACCAATTCAAAAGAAGCGACGGGGTCTAAATTTCCTGTGGGTTCATCGGCAAGCAAAATATCCGGCTCTTTAATAATCGCCCGGGCAAGACAAGCACGCTGCTGTTCACCACCCGAAAGTTCATTTGGCAAATGATAATCTTTCCCTTCTAAACCCACGAGTTCAAGTGCTTCTTCCACCCTGTCAGGAATTTCCCGTCCTGAATATCCAAGGACATGCAATGGCAGTGCAACATTCTCAAAAAGGTTTCGATCGTACAATAGTTTATAATCCTGAAATACCATCCCAATGAACTTTCGCACTTTTGGGATTTTTCGTTTTGTCATTTTCTTTGATGAAAAACCATTCACCTTAACCCAACCTGCATCCGGCAACAAATCAAAATAGATCAATCGCATGAGGGTTGTTTTGCCGGAACCCGTAGGGCCAATCAAAAAGGAAAATTCACCCTCCTCGATGGTCAGGCTCAAATTATTAACCCCATTGCCCTTTTGGTGGGCGTAGGTTACATTTTGGAATTCAATCATGAAAAAATCAGGTGTGATTTAAGATGCTGAAAATAGGAAAAATACTAGCGCATTGAATGGTTTTTCTTCGGCGAACTTTAAGAAATTGAACCTTGCAACAAATATGGGGTTTACAATCATTTCCAGTGATGAATTTTTGTATCTTCCG
>DQOT01000181.1 GCA_015658495.1 Fidelibacterota bacterium
CTAAAATTGTAATAAATAAGATGCTTTTTTTCATTATTTAACCATAATCATCTTATTCGTATTCATGTATAAAAGTTTACCCTGATTATTTAGTATAACTGTTTGATACAAATATAAACCGGATGGTAATTGACGATTGAAGTTGTCTCGACCATTCCAAATAACTTGGCGATGACCACTTTTCATGAATTCATTATCAATCAAGGTTAAAACTTCTTCACCCAAAATATTAAATATTTTCATGGTTACACGTGCGTCTTCAACCAATTGTACTCTGATAGATGTAATTGGGTTAAATGGGTTGGGCACATTTTGATCCACAGAAAATTCAGTGGGCAAAATCCCAAGGCTTTCAATACTTTTTGAGACATTTTCTGGAAGGCCTACAATTACTTGAAAGTTATGGGGTTGTTCTGCGCCAATGCTCACATAGTTATAAACTTCACCCGAACGAAGATTGTGCTGGACTCTGTTTTCCAGATCGATTAGAACAGCGTCATACTCCGATGGTATATAACTAGTGTTAAGTCCATTAATGCTTATCTGACCTGAAATATTTGATTTAACATCCACATCCCATGTATAGCTGGATTGGCCTTCTTTACGGATGTCTTTGGAATAGATTCCTTCATCTGTCCAATCAGTATTGTCAAAAGCGAATTGCACATAATCACCAATGACGGGTGGTTCATGGGCATCCATTCCATCCCGTTCATCATCGGCCAGGGGATGAGTACCCAATCTATTTTCAGAATCATGATACCCATAAATCACCGCTGACAAGTTGAATTGCCAACCGCCTGTCATCTGTTTTTGTGAACCACCTGATGGTTTATGATCAAACTCTAATGAAGCACCCTCTTCGTTGGACCAAATCCAATAGCCATCTCCAGGCGTCATATCAGTTTTACTCACATACCCGTTTCCGTCATATTTATAAAGTGTCATTTCAACGTCACCTGATGCAGAAATATGGTTTGTCAAGTCCACATTAAATGCATAGGGATTTCCTATCATATTCCACCCTTGATTGAGTGATATTGTGTATGGATTTTCAAGTGATGTAACTTTACCACTCCCGCCGTCTAAACCATTTGATGTTTCACTAGTAATAACCCATACAGCTCGACCCGCTTTAAAATTCCCTGAATTTTCATCATAGCTCCCTGTCGAACTATTATAACTAAACGAACGCCATACAGCAGGATCATAAGCACCTAAACTATTTTCTATTACACTTTTTACGTTATCATTATCCAAGTCACCGGGGAATGATACCATGGTATATTGTTTATGGGGTAATCCATCATAACCGTATTCGTTAAAATAAACTGGGATTTCAAACCAATTTGATAGCTGTTCATATCCATCATTGCTCTTGGCAGAAATCTTAACCATCAGGCCTTCCATGGTCACATCACCAGCCACAATGCTTCCATTCCAAGTTCCTGACGCAGAACCATCAACGGTCATCATATGTTTTGTAATATCTGTATTGTCGCCACCCTGATAATAATAATATTGTACTGAATCTAATCCTGAAGCTGCTGCTAGTTCAATTGAAAAATAAACGTCGGAACTATTCACATAGGCATCACCGCTAGTAACAGCGAAATTACTGATAGTTGGATAATCATCTCCGCTGCATTCTTCCAAATCTATATCACCATTTTCCTGACTTCCATCAAAAATAACTATATTTTGTATCGTCCCTTGAAGATCTTCACCAGCATCACAATTTCCTGTGCCTATATTAGAACCATCGGCATCAATCAAACACTGAACCGTATAACCATTGCCATCAGGGAGATCCGGGAATTCATAGTACCAGCCAATACCGGGGGTCAGATCTACATGGACAGATGGGATACTCATATCTGGCGGATCTTCATTCATAACGCTTCCTGGAAAGTAGAGGTCTACATATATTGTACCACCTATAGTTCTCTCCACTAAAATTTCACCGGCTATTTTTCCATTATCTGTTCCGCCGCCACCGCTGATCTGGAAATAGTCGCTGTAATCATCTACGCCAGAGTCAAAATGGACAACTCTTACCTCATAATCATTGCCTTCAGGGATCTCTTCAGGAATGGACCACCCATAGCTGTCACCGGAACTGCTACTCTGCCAGACGGCGTCAATCGTTTCATAATAAGAGCCGCCTTTCCACAGTTCGATATCCACAATATAAACCATGCCGTCGGAAGTGGTAGAACTCCACTCGATGGATTCTCCGGTACCGGCACTCCAAATTGTACTCGAATTTGGTGTTGTAATTTCAATAAACGTTGGACCTGCACTACCCTCGCCCCAGGGTTCATCATCATACCAATAACCTATACCCGCAGGATAACCATCATTGCCCTGCCCAGATGCATCAATTATTGTATTTCCACCGCCTTCATCAAAATGCCAAAGAAGGTGCGTATTCGTTTCATTGCCAGAATAAGGACTACTTGGGGAAATGAAATTGACATTATATAATGCAATATCACTAATACGGAATTCATCCATATAGACCGTATGATTTCCAACCTCCAATTCGGAAGTACCATTGCCTAAAGGTTGATGCCCAGCGCTGAAATCCTGTTTCAATTCAC
>DQOT01000142.1 GCA_015658495.1 Fidelibacterota bacterium
CAATTGGCCAACCTGAAAGGGGCAGCCCGGTAGAATTTACTCCATAGAGTTTCCCGTCTTCCGATCCAAAGAAGATTGCAGGTCCTTCCTCTGTTTCTACAACTCCAGGTGAGGTGCTTATATCGTCACCGGTTACGACTGTAAAACGCAAGGAGCCGTCAGAATTCACCGCATATAGATTATTATCCCGGTTACCTGCAAGGATGATTTTTTCACCCATCACTTCTAATACAACAGGTGCTGATCGGAAGTCATTTTCAGCAGTGAAAGGGAATCCGTCCGCAACTTGTCCATTATCGTAAATTAGGTAGATATGTTCGTCATCTGTTCCAAAAACAATATCCATTTTTCCATTGCCGTTAAAATCCGCTAACGCAACACCGCGCTGGATTTTCTCATCCAGTAAAACCGGGAAGTTCTCAACTGGAGATCCATCATGATTGAGTGCAAAGAGCTTTCCGGGATTTGAATACCCGCCAAAGACAATTTCCAGTTCTTCATCATTGTCGAGGTTACCTAAAGCCGGTGTACCCATGAGGAACTGTTCCGCATTAAAATTTAATTCTACATTACAATTTCCATCCAAAATATACATGTGTTGATTTTTTGAAGTAATTATCACTTCCAGGATTCCATCATTATCTATATCTGCCACGGCGGGAGATCCCCAAATCTGGTTACCGGTATCAAACCAACAGATATCGCTTCCATCTGATTCAAGAATGTGAAATCGACCATTATATTCCCCAAATAATATTTCAGGGCTTCCATCCATATCCATATCAGCAATTGCTGGAGAAGAAATCACCTGGGTGTTGGTATAATAGGGCCATCCTTCTTGGTATTCAATAAGTCCATACTCAACCTCTAGTGTGATGGGTGCCCCATTTTCATCAAGGCCAATGAAAAGGGGATCTACGATAGATACATCTTCTATATTTACATCAGAAGGTAACCAGGGGAGTTCCACAAGCACGACACTGTCTGTGGATGCAATAGGTGAGTTCGCGAGCGAAAAAGAAACCAGTAAACCAGATGTGTTTATGAAGCAAGTGAAGTCAGCATCAATCACAATTCCCGACAATGGTTGGATAACTGTAGAAGTTACGCTTTCACCAGTATCATTATAAAAAATACTGTCCACAGGAGCAAACAAATCTCCTTCGAACTCTAAAATATCAATTCCAAATTGAAATCCAACAACCTCTGTATTTGCCAACATTGAAACGGAAACTGTATTCTGGTGGGCATTGGAAATCCAGATATTAATATCTTCTGCCAGTGTGATTTGTGTTAACAATAAGACTAAAAATAGTTTTTTCATGACAATCTCCTGGGAAAGTTAATAACGAATGATAATGTAAGATGACATGGCGATTTCTGGACAATAACCATCACCCTGGCAAACCGGTGGGGTAACACAGTCGTTTCCTGATACTCGGCAGGCTTCATAATCCATGATGTTGTCATCTCCTATCTCAACGTATTCAGTAATGTCGGTTATAAAAGGGGTCACATCCATTCCCGGGCACCACCCGGCCCGGCCAAATCCCCAGGTACCGTATTGATTTGGGATGACTCCCTGGACGATTGTTTCCAGTTCCATACAATAATCACCATCCCCGGCTTCAGGATAGGATGTATCAAATTCATAGGTTCCGCCATTGACAGAAAATATATGTTTTGAATTGCAGAATTCCGCACAATTATAACACCCGGCACTGCCCCAGCCATGGCCTGTGATATAGGTAACAAATTCTACTCTGGTTGCATTTTCCGGAACATCAAATATTGTTGAGGGACGATTCTCATCATAACTGGGATTAAACTGGACAGTACCAATCCACA
>DQOT01000018.1 GCA_015658495.1 Fidelibacterota bacterium
GAAGTGAGCAAATGTCGCCCCTCAATATTTCCAACAAAATTGGGCATTTCTGATAATAGCTTGTACGCTTCTACATAAAGTTCGGAACCTTTACTTGGTTCTCCGCCAATATTGATCAGGCCAATTTTGGGTCCTGCAAATCCTTCTACATGATCGTAATAATGGGAAGCCATCAGGGCAAATTGAACCAAATGTTCTGGTTTCGCATTCGGATTTGCGCCCACATCGCATAAAACTTTCCCGCGTCTTTCAGTAGGAAAATAAGCAGCCAAAGCCGGACGCCGGACACCGGGAATTCGCCCCAAAGTTAAAAGGGATGTTGACATGATTGCACCGGTGTGCCCCGCACTGATAAATCCTTCCGTATTTCCTTCTTTCACCAATCGAATCCCTCGGACCAAGGATGAATTCGGTTTTGTTTTCAACACTTTGGATCCTTTATCTTCCATGGTGACCACCTCATCCGTATGCACAATTTCAAGGGCTTCTGATTCACGACCCGCTAATTCATGCCGAATGGCAGTTTCATCTCCCACGAGGATAAGGGTCAAGGCGTTGGACGCTTTTTCTATCGCATCCAATGCACCTTGGACAACTGCGTGGGGGGCGAAATCGCCTCCCATGGCATCAAGGGCAAATCTCATTTAAAAAGGGGATTGATTAGGCAGCAGAAACAACCGGACGACCGCGATAGTATCCGCAATTTGGGCATGCTTTGTGCGGCATTTTTGTTTGGCTGCACTGCGCACAACGGGTAGTGGCAACAGCGTTTGATTTATAATGGGTGCGACGTTTCCGTGAACGTGCTTTTGATTGACGTTTCTTTGGCAGTGCCATGAAATCTCCTCAAGTCTACTGTGGTTTAAATTTCTTTAATACATCCCAGGGACTTTCAGGTTCATCTGGTTTACAGTCACAGGATTTTTGATTCAAATTTGTTCCGCATTTGGGGCAAAGTCCTTTACAATTTTTATTGCAAATTGGATTCATGGGTTCTGCTAAACGAATAATATCGGCTATCGTACCATTCAATTCAATATGATCTTTGTTTTCCGGGAAATGGACCACATTCTGGTTAACATCTCCCGTGATTTCTTCCTTGGCAGTGAGCCATAATTTGATTGGAAGGGTGAGATCTATTGGATTGTCGCACAAGCAGCGAACACATCCATATTCAGGTGTTGCTTTTATTTCCCCGGATAATTGGAACCCAAACTGGACGGCCTGGACCGATAACTCACAGGCAATATGGTCATCAGAAAAAACCGTTCCACGGTCGGGTAATTCCCCTGCGGACATGTCAAAAAGCTTTTTGTTAAACTCGGATGCTAATTCCGATCGTAATAGCTTCATTTACAGCCGGCAAAATTACCTTTTTTCTCGAATTTATCCAAGATCGAAAGGTGGATAAGGGTTAAGTGTTTTTTATGAAAAACTCTGGTTCTTATTCTTTAGTATCACTTTCATCAGATGAACCTTCATCATCAGAATTATCATCATCTGAAGCACTATCCGCATCAACAGAACCAGGTTCATCGTCATCATCATCGAAACTAAAATCATCATCCATATCTTCTTCCAACTCATCTTCATCTTTTCTTTCCAGAAGATCGTCATCATCAGATTTCTTTTTAAAAATGATAAACATCAATGTTTCGCCAACGGAGATGATCGATAATCCGTATGACAAAATTGAAAGTCCAACGATAAAAATGGAAATAGCGAGAAGAACCCCGGCAACCGTTTCAGACCCGGAGAGGGGGCCACTTGCTGCAGGAACACTGCTGTTAAAAAAGGACAGGCAACCGCCAAAGCAAGCCGTGAGATAAGCCGTCAAGCATCCACAGCATCCTGCAATAAAAGAGCAGAGCCAATCAGGGTAAACCAATAATGTAGCATAGTTCACCATCCCGGAAAGTTTTGCACCCATGAACCAATTGCATCCAAAGATATAATTGATGAGCCCATATCCTGCGCTCCAGATCCAACCGAATAAGTAAACACTGATCACTAACAAGGGGATCAGGACAAGATGATAAGCAATGATACGCCAAGGTTGGGACCAAGTAATTGAATAGGATTGAAAGACTGTTCCCATGGTATCTTCTTCATAAGTACCTACGATGGCTGGTGTGTAATGAAGTGAAACCAAAAGGACAAATGCAGTATAGATCGTAAAAATAGATCCAAAGAAATAGAAGAGATAGGGTACGGCAAATATGAATTCACCCAAGTAAGGGATTTTACCCATTAAGGCGAATATTGCGGCAAAGACCAGGAAAAATGCAATGATTAGAACAATGGATATGGGTGCAAAAACAACCGGATGCCAATGTTTATAAACATATTCCCACGCATCACCTGCAGAAAAGAAATCATTTCCTTTCAACTGTTTTAAAGTTACACGAGTCACAGCAGTACTCGCTAAATAGATGGCAAGGATCCAGGCTTCCACACCGATAAAATAGGTGACCCATGCAACCCACTCAGCTTCATTGCCAAAAAGGCATGGGTAAAGCCCGTATTGACCGAGGGCATCGGTGAATGACACGCCAGCCATGGCCAATGACAGGTAGGAAAAGATCCAGTACAGGATATATCCAGCCAGGTTACCCACCATGAAGATCCAGATCTTTTTACCACTTAAGGCAAGGCGGGGTGCACGAAAAATATCTCTTACGTCAAAATAAAGGTCCATGGGTCCCATAGTATTATCTCCAAATTAATTAGCGTTCTTTTCTTACAAAATCCACCCAAGTGGCCATACCCAATTCTCCCGAGAGAGCATCGGCTGAAGCCTTGGCTGAATTATAATTATCATAACTTCCTACACGAACACGATACCAGATCTCGTCCGTGTCAAACACAGCTTTCTGGATGTAAGCATCGTATCCCTTACTGATCATCTTTTGAGAAAATAGCTGTGCATCATTCAACATCCGTTTTGAGGTGATCTGGATGGTGAATCGATCTGTCTTTGCAGCAATGGATGCGCCTTTTCTCGGTTGTGTGGCTTTTGCCTGTACAACTTTAGAAGTGGTAATCTTCGCTACAGGTGCATCATTATCATCTTCTTCATAGTCCTCATCGTCTTCCTCTTCGTATTCATCATTTTCTTCATAGTCCTCATCGTATTCCTCTTCCTCAAAGGTTACAACTGATTCTTCTTCCAGATCTTCATTCAGCCATTCTTCTTTTAAATCTTCTTCAGATTTTTCATTATCATCACCAACATCAACTTGTTGGCTGGGGTCCGTAATAGAGAAAGCAAAGGCTTGATTTGAGATCTCATCTCCGTACTGGGAAACAATCACTTCCACGGAATAGTCACCGGGATAGTCTGGAATGAAGAACATTTTCTGACCATCATCAGAAGCGAAAAGATCTGAAGAATTCATGAGGGAACCGTCGGGCTGATTCGCCAATGTCCAACTGTAATCCACATCCTTTCCTTCTTCAGGATTCTCGGCTGTGATTGAAATGGATTCGCCCACATACCCATCGATGCCGCCTCCGCTACAGGCGAAAAACGTCATCAAAATAAATAAGGATAGGATTTTTCTCATTAGAAGGAATTATTGATTGCATATAAGTTCACTCTCTGTGAA
Organism: Fidelibacterota bacterium; assembly: GCA_015658495.1. Taxonomy (GTDB): domain Bacteria; phylum Fidelibacterota; class Marinisomatia; order Marinisomatales; family UBA1611. The sequence goes on from DQOT01000018.1 coordinate 3,609, forward strand.
GAAAAAGGCAATTTCTTTTTCAGCATTTTCATCGGTATCTGAACCATGGACCGCATTTTCACCCAAACTTGTTGCAAAATCTTTCCTGATGGTCCCTTCCGCAGCATCTTCCGGGTTGGTTGCTCCGATGGTTTCGCGCCATGCAGACACAGCATTTTCTTTTTCCAGCGCCAAGACCATACAGGCGCCGGATGACATGAATGTGGTGAGTTCACCATAGAAAGGACGCTCTTTATGAACCAGGTAGAATCCTTCTGCTTGTGCTAATGTCATTCTCATGAGTTTGGCAGACAGAATCTTGAAATCTGCTTGTAGAATGCGATCATAGATTTTTCCCGTATATCCACTATTGACTGCATCCGGTTTAATGATTGCAAATGTTCTGTTTGGCATTTTTATATTCCCTATTTTTAAGCCGATCCTTGAGCCTGTCGATAGGTTCGGTGATTTAATTCTGTGTGGTTCCCTTCGACAAGCCCAGGGAACGAAAAGTTTATATGTCCATAGCTGCTTTCATGAGGTCACCAATATCCGCAACAGATTCAGCAACTGCGATTCCGCATTCTTTTAGAATTCTCATTTTTGCTTCCGCAGTATCATCACCACCGGAAACAATTGCTCCGGCATGTCCCATCCGTCTGCCGGGAGGCGCCGTTTGTCCGGCAATGAATCCAACCATGGGTTTAGATACATTATCCCTGGCCCAACGGGCAGCTTCAATTTCCATTTGCCCGCCGATCTCACCAATCACCACAATTCCTTTTGTCTCATGGTCTGCTTCGAATAATTCGATACAATCTTTCATGGTAGTTCCAATAATTGGATCACCACCAATACCGATAGCTGTGGTTTGTCCCAGACCCACATTCACCAATTGATCAATCGCTTCATAAGTGAGTGTTCCGGATTTTGAGATCACACCAATATTTCCTTTCTTGCAAATGAAGCCCGGCATGATGCCCAGTTTACATTCGTCCACCGTAATGATACCTGGACAGTTAGGGCCAACAAGACGAGTTCCTTTTTGGTCCACCACTTTTTTCACTTTCACCATATCATGGACAGGAACACCTTCCGTGATACAGACCACCACTTTTATGCCTGCATAACTGGCTTCAATCACAGCTTCCGCAGCGAAGGGTGGGGGAACAAATATAATGGATGTGTCCGCACCCGTTTGTTCCACCGCTTCCTCAACAGAATTGAAGACCGGAACACGATCGTCTAGCGTTTTTTGCCCACCTTTTCCCGGTGTTACACCCGCAACAACATTGGTGCCGTAATCCAGCATTTGCCTGGTATGGAATTGTCCTTCTGAACCCGTAATCCCCTGGACTACGATTCTTGAATCTTTATTTACTAAAATTGACATATGAATTCTCCTACGTACCTATGGCAGCTTTTACAACTTTTTCAGCAGCATCTTTCATGCCGACTGCGGGGATAATATCCACACCGGATTCGCTTAATATCGTTTGAGCTTCCTTGGCGTTGGTTCCTTCCAAGCGAACCACAACCGGAACTTTTAGCCCCAATTCTTTCACCGCTTGAACCACACCATTTGCCACACGATCACAACGGACAATACCGCCGAAAATATTGATTAAAACGGCTTTAACGTTTTCGTCAGATAAAATAATTCGAAAACCGTTTTTCACAGTTTCCGCAGATGCGGTACCGCCCACATCCAGGAAGTTAGCCGGTTCCCCGCCCGCAAGTTTTATAATATCCATGGTCGCCATTGCGAGACCGGCGCCATTAACCATACAGCCTACGTTTCCGTCGAGTTTAATGTAATTTAGGTTGAATTGAGCCGCTTCAACTTCGTTAGGATCTTCTTCATTCAAATCGCGCATCTCTGCGATATCTTTATGTCGGAAAAGGGCATTATCATCCAGATTAACTTTAGCATCTAAAACAATGACTCTTCCATCTGTAGTGAGGATAAGAGGATTCACCTCTACAATAGTTGCATCAATACTTTGATAGGCGTGATACATTTGCATAAATATTTTCATGGCTGCTTTAAAAGCATCGCCGGTGAGTCCCAACCCATAAGCCAGTTTTCTGGATTGAAATGATTTCATCACGAGAAGCGGATCAATCCAGACCTTTATTATTTTTTCCGGAGTTTCTGCAGCCACTTTTTCAATCTCTACGCCACCTTCTGAAGACACCATGAAAACATCCATGCCTTTTCCGCGGTCCAACGTGATAGCTGCATAATATTCTTCTGCAATGTCGAATGCTTCTGTGACATACACTTTTCGGACGAGTTGACCTTTTTCACCGGTTTGGTGTGTGACCAGATTCATGCCTAAAATATTTTTAGCATTCTCCAATGCTTTGTCAAAATTGGGTGAATATTTCACACCACCGCCTTTACCACGGCCACCCGCATGAATTTGTGCTTTTACAATCACATCTTCTGTATTGAAGTCTTTTTGCACCTTTTTAATGGTTGATTCAGCATCTTCGATTTTTTCGAAAACATAGCCATCCTGAACAGGCATGCCGTAATCTGCAAAGATCTTTTTCCCCTGGTATTCATGAATCTTCATATTTCATTCCTTATTTCTGTCCCGGCATTGCCGTCCAAGGCATCCTTGATGCAGGGAATAGATGTTATCATAACTTTTTCTCCGTGATATTTCAAAAAGTGCATAGCTGCCTTTATCTTTGGCCCGATGCTCCCTTGCTGAAATTCATCTTTAGTGTATAATTCTTTTGCTTCTGATCGCGTCAACGATCGAATGGATTCCTGATTATCTCTGCCATAGTTTCGATACACGTTTTCCACATCCGTAATGATCCATAATTCTTCCGCACGGAGAATCCTTCCAAGTTTTGCTGCAGCATAATCTTTATCAATGACTGCATCGAGTCCTTCAAGATGCCCCATAGGATCGTTATAAACAGGAATCCCACCACCACCGGATGCGATAACAATTGTGCCTCGATCTACCAACGTCTTAATTGATTTTCCGTGCATAATGTATTCCGGCATAGGAGAGGGAACCACACGGCGCCATTGTCCCGGTTCCTGCTCTTTGATGCTCCACCCGAATTTTTTGGCCAATGATTTTCCTTCTTCTTCATCATAACGCGCGCCTATATATTTTGAAGGGGCCTTGATAGATGGATCATTTTCATCCACAATCACTTGGGTGACTAAGGTAACCACTTCTCGATCCACATTCATATCGCGCAACTTGTTTTGTAATGACTGCTGAATCATATAGCCGATGGAACCCTGTGTACCGGCAACACAAACGCCCAAAGGAAGAGGCGGAACTTTATCATGGGTCAGATCCATGCGCAGGAGTTCGTTTCCCACCTGCGGTCCATTGCCATGATTAATACAAAGATTGTAGCCCCGATCAATGAAGTGACCAATGCCATCCAGTGTTTCCCGCGTGTGGGCGAATTGCTGGGAAATGGTTCCTGCTTCGCCCTTGGGAGAGAGACTGTTTCCGCCCATGGCGATCATGGCTGTGCGAGTGGACATTATTTATTAATTCCTTCTAACTTAAAATATTCATAAACGCAAAAGCACCATACCTGCACTCCATTACGGCAGACAAGCGGAGACGCAAAGTGTTTATTATTAATGGAATAACAAATCATGGTTATTTGAGAAATGTTTTATCATTTTTGAATTTAATTTTTTTATTTTTATTTCTTTGCGAATTTGCATCTTTGCGTTAAAAGCTAATGAATTAATGAGACTA
>DQOT01000135.1 GCA_015658495.1 Fidelibacterota bacterium
AAGTGTGTCCTTCATGATCTCATAGGCATAATCTGTAAATACAACTGTTCCGTCTTCCTTTATTTCTTCGATGGAATCCAATTTCCCGGATTCCTCATTCATTTTGACTGCTTCATCTAAGGTAATCTCCAGAGGAAGCACAACTTCTGCCCCAAGGCTATTCAATAAAACCGGATATCCCCCAGGCAATCCATTGGGTCCAGGTGAATGGGTGCGCAAATTTTGATCAAATAACATAGCTTTTAGATTTTTTAATGCAGATGAAGCGGATACGGTTGTAAATCCGATTCCCGGTGCATAAAGTTTTACCGATTCAAACATAACCTCGTCTGTATCAAATTCAGATGTGACATCTTCTCCATCGATCAGGATTTTAAGGAAATAGGGTGCACCAGGCCGATAACCAGCTTCCCGTGGAAATACCCAGTGCTGATGGTGACATACCTGATATGTTTCGACTCTGGATCTATCGATACCTTTTTGTTGTGCCACATAGGTTAAAACTGCCGGTGCGATCAGATCCACATTCCCTATGCCTATCGTAGGTGCTAATCCCACCTTCCCCATGACAGGATTCGTTAAACATGAGAGTGATGTGTTGATATAATAAGGAGATAATCTTGAATCCTGAATCGATTTTGCAAAATTGAGTCCCAATGCTATTTGGCAAGGCAACCAAGCTCCCAATCCAGCAGAACTTATTTTAGCATAAAGTTCATCGGGAAGTTGCCTTATCAAATGCCAGGTATGAAGTACAGTGCAATTAATAACCGCATCTGGTTTTTCTGATTGGATCAATTCTGTTGTTTTTTCACCATTAAACAGGTCAACCTGAATAGGTTTGAGTTTCGGATGCCTGCTATGATGAGCTGCGCCAATTTCAGCATTGTTGCATGCCCAACGGGCTCTTTCTTCATCCACATCACCCACGATCCATTCTAGATTAGATTCATCTCGAGCCGCAAATTCCAGTAAATGTTTACCAACATCTCCTGTTCCAACCAATAATACTTTTTTCATCTAAATCTTTCTCTGGATTTATTCTGTAAATAAAATTACGAATAGCGTACAGAATTTTTTCCTTTTTTATTTCATACTGTTTAGGAGTCCCCTATAAATTCCGCCCACTTTTTTGGGTTATAAGGTCAATAATGAATTCACCAAAAGCATCACCAACACTGGTAATCAATGAAAAAGTTAATGCCATGTGGGCAGCCGGGCAGGATGTTCTCCATCTTGGATTTGGAGAATCTCGATTTCCTGTTCATCCGATCCTTTCAGCATCATTGACTGAAAACGTATCCCGACGAAGCTACCTCCCAGCAATCGGAACAGCATCGCTGAGATCTGTTGTCTCAAATTTTTATTCTGAAAAACTGAATTTGAATTTCAGTCAGGAACAGGTGCTGGTGGGTGTGGGTAGCAAATCCCTTTTATTTGCAATGGTCCATTCCATTGAAGGTGATATTCTTTTACCCAAGCCATCCTGGGTGTCTTATAGTTCCATCGCAAAACTAACGGGCAAAAAAATCATTAGATTTGATCTGGATAGGAAGAATGATTTCGCACTGAATATTGACTACCTGGAATCTGCCTATAGGACTGCATGCCATAAGGGATCGAATCCTAAAATACTGATCCTTAATTCGCCTAATAATCCAATCGGGATTTGTTTTTCTCCTGAAATGATAGAATCTGCCGCTCTATGGGCTCGGGATAAAAACCTCTTTATTTTGAGTGATGAGATTTACAGTCTTGTGACTTACAAAGAATTCACTCATCAATCCCCTGCCCATTTTTATCCTGAAAAAACCATCATTTTCGGTGGATTAAGTAAACATCTTTCCCTTGGAGGTTGGAGAGTTGGAATATCAATCCTTCCTAACAATAAAGAGGGGAAACAGTTGGTAAGTTCTTTCCAATCTATCGCCGGAAGTATTTGGTCTTGTGTCCCTGCTCCAATCCAGGCAACTGCAGAATTAGCTTTCAGTGGAAATTCCGATATTGATCACTATATCCAAACATGTACAGAAATCCATCGGATTCGTACAACATTTGTCCATCAGGCGTTATCCAGCATGGGATTAACGAGTCCTAAACCAACTGGTGCTTTTTATCTCTATCCCTCATTTAAAAAGTGGGCAAACAAACTTGAGAAAATGGGAATAAATTCATGTAATGACCTTTCACTTCATTTGTTGGATCAATTTGGAATTGCGACCCTTCCCGGCAGTGCGTTTGGCGATGACACGAATAATTTATGTTTAAGATTGTCAACCAGTTTCCTGGATATGGAAACGGATGAACAAGCCCAGGATGTATTAGATCGATTTGATTCCGGAATCAATCCAGGTTTATTTATGAGTGATCACCATCCCAGGACTAAAACCTTTCTTAATAGAATGGGTGAATTTTTATACATGTTAATTTAATTCCTATGAAAGAAGTTGTTATTATTGATGCGGTGAGGTCTCCCATTGGGAGAATAGGTGGGTCCTTATCTTCTGTAAGACCAGATGACCTTCTTGCAGATGTACTGAAAGGATTGGTGGACCGGACAGGGATTGATCCTGTACTGATCGAGGATGTTTATGCCGGCTGTGGAAACCAGGCCGGTGAAGATAACAGGGATGTTGCCCGGATGGCTGTCCTCTTGGCAGGGCTTCCCCTTACCGTGGGTGGCGTAACCGTAAACAGGAATTGCTCTTCTGGATTAGAAGCGGTGAATCAAGCAGCAAAAGCCATCATTGCAGAAGAGGGTGATATTTTTATTGGGTGTGGTGTGGAAAGTATGAGCCGGGCGCCTCTGGTGATGCCAAGACCATCCACCCTTTCAAAATTAGGTCACAGGACTGTTTTTGATTCCACGGTTGGTTGGCGGTTTGAAAATCCAAAAATGGATGCTATGTATCCGATTGTCAGTCTGGGAGAAACCGCTGAAAATATTGCGGATGATTTAGGGATTTCCCGAAATGACCAAGATTTGTATGCATTGGACAGTCAACAAAAAGCCATCAATGCAATTAACCAAGGGAAATTCAAAGATGAAATATGGCCCATAACTGTTCCCCAGCGAAAAGGCGAGCCTGTCATTGTAAATACAGATGAACATCCAAGGTATAAAAAAGAAAATGGTGAATATTCAATTAATCTTACTTTAGAAAAATTGTCATCACTCAAATCAATTTTCAGGAAGAATGGAACGGTTACTGCGGGGAATTCCAGTGGTATTAATGATGGCGCAGCCGCTCTCCTGCTCATGAGCCGTGAAAAAGCAGATAAACTCGGTTTAAAGCCCATGGCACGCTGGGTTGGATCAGCTGTGGCAGGTGTGGATCCCGGTATGATGGGTTATGGTCCAGTTCCTTCCACGGAAAAATTATTAAAACGATTCGATTTAACCTTAGATGAAATTGGACTCATTGAACTCAATGAAGCATTTGCGTCTCAATCTATTGGCGTTATGAGAAAATTGAATATGAATCCGAATATTACAAATGTTAATGGAGGCGCTATTGCTTTGGGGCATCCCCTAGGTTGTTCTGGTGCTCGAATTATAACGACTCTTATCCATGAAATGAAAAGAAGAGAAACAAAATATGGATTGGCAACTTTATGTGTTGGCGTAGGGCAAGGTGTTACAACATTAGTGGAAAGATTATAGAATGGATCGTCCCTTAAAAGGTATTCGTGTCATTGCTCTCGAGCAATATATGGCAGGTCCTTATTGCTCCATGCTGCTTGCGGATGCAGGTGCAGAAGTTATCAAAATCGAGCGCCCCGGTGTTGGGGATCCCCGCCGGTCGATTCCCCCATTTGTGGAAAATAATGGGATAAAAAAAGCCGGTGGATTTATGGCTTATAATCGAAACAAAAAAAGCCTCGCCCTAAATATCAGGAATGATGAGGGAAAAAATATTTATCAAGACTTGGTTAAAAATACTGATGTGGTTGTAGAAAACCTTCGGCCCGGGTCTGTGGATAAACTCGGACTTGGATATCATGATCTTAAAAACCTGAATCCACGATTGATCTATGCAGCGATTTCCGGCTTTGGCCGGCTAGAAGGATATGAAGGACCTGATTCCAAACGACCCGCATTTGATATCGTGGCCGAAGCTATGAGCGGCATTATGCATCTCGTAGGTTTTGAAGATAAACCGCCTTCATGGACCATCTACGGCATGGCGGATATTTATACGGGTCTTTGTACGTCCTTCGCCATTATGCAGGCATTATTCATGAGAGAACGGACTGGCAAAGGTCAATTCGTGGATAGTGCCATGTTGGACAATATGTTATCTCTCAATGAAAGGATGGCTATGCTTTATTCCATCACCGGGAATGAGCCCCATCGTGGACGATTAACACATCTATATCCCCGTGGTGCCTTTAAATGTAAGGATGGCTACCTTGCCATGAATGTACCAGACGATATGGTTTGGGCACGTCTTTGCACCACCATGGGCAGGGATGATTTAATTAATGATGAACGAAGCAATAATGGCACAACCCGTGCCTCCAATGCTGAATTTCTCGCCCCGATCATTGAGGAATGGTTATCTCCAAAAACACGGTCCGAAGCTGAAACCATATTAAATCAAAATGGTGTACCCGTTGGATCTGTTTATACTGCAAAAGATGTTTTTGAATCGAAACAGGTTAAAAGTCGGAAAGCAC
>DQOT01000130.1 GCA_015658495.1 Fidelibacterota bacterium
ATTAAAAACAGTGAATTGATTCCCCGTTTGCTTCCAGACCAGATTCGAAGTGGAAAGAACTGCAACAACTGCTTCTTTTTGGGTGCAGGATTTACACTTTGCAGAGATGGGCGTATTTACAATATCATCAGGGAATACAATGGAAACCCCATGATCATCAATCAGTTGCTTAAGTGCAGTTTTAAGTGGCGTGTTGTGAAACTGTAAAGAAATTGAATCTATTTTTGTAACAGCAAAAGCCGAACTCAAATATATGAGCCCGGCTAATAAAAATTTAAATAGGTGGGTTAGCTTAGAAGATCGTGCACGTATCACCGTCGAATTTAAACTCATGTTGAGTCAATAATGAAATAGTGCTCAACACTGTATTTAAATCCTGCGCATCAATAACGCCGGTGACTGTGATATCAGAAAGGAATGGGTTGGCAAACTTAAATGAGATGCCAAAGGTACGTTCAATTTCGTCACAAACTTCTGATAATGGAGTTTGATCGCAAACAAGTTTTTCGTGCATCCAGTCTGGATAATTGCCGTAGGATACGTTTTGAAGATTCTTTTCGTCAAATTGAGAATCAACATCAATCATTTGTCCTTTATGGAGAATAACAGATTTCGCATCGTTGGAGACTTTTACGATCCCCTCATTTACACCGACTTCAAAACCATCTTCTCTTGCACGAACATTAAAAGATGTCCCCAGGACAGTCACCTGGCCGTGATTCGTATTTACGGTAAAAGGTGTATTCCCTTTTTGAACATCAAAATAAGCTTCACCGGAAAGGGTAAGTGAGCGATGATCTGTATTAAAATCTTTTTTATATTTTATCTGGCTTCCTGCATTCAGCGTGATGGTTGATCCATCGGGCAATTGAACAGTCTGGAAATCAGTTGCTTTAGTCACAAAGGTTTCAGTGGTAAGTGTATCATACGCAATCGGCAAAGCAAAGACCAATACAATGCCTAAGGCAACAGCGTAGGTAAGTCGTGGCCTGAACCCTGACCAAAATCCTTGTGTAGGAGGCACGAGGCGTTGTTGATCTTGGCTCATGTCCTTATTCATTTCAGAAATATCCATGTGCTGGGAAAGTCGCATCCAAACCTCTTCTTTATCAGGCGGGGATGGTAGTTCAACTTGAGCGCTGCGCTCCCAAATCAGTTGTTGTATATCATCTAGTTTTTTCATTTTCCTTTTTCTCCGGATTCTAAGAATCTTATCTTATTCTCCGTTGCACCAAAATAACGTCGAATTCCTCAAAAACACTCATAAATAATTCTTTAAATTTTTTTTCAAAACTTTGAGTGCCCGATAGATCTGATTCTCCACGGTTCTCACACTTAAGTCCAGCAATTCAGCGATCTCCGGATTCGACTTACCTTCTATACGGCTCAGGATGAAAATATTCCTACATTTATCCGGCAATTTATTATTTACCACTTTTTGGATCTCCTCTTGCAATATGGCTGCCTGGTTCACTGCTTCCGGATCATCAAAATGAGATTTCCCAAATTCAGGGATCAGGTCTTCATGCCGGTGTCGGACTTCCATGTGGCGAAAATGATCGTAACAAAGATTGGTGCTGATGCGGGCAATCAGTGAAAAAAAAGATTTTTTCGGCTGAATTGATTCCCGCGTTCGCCAAACCCGGAAAAAAGTTTCCTGGGCAATATCCTCAGCGAGATCCGCATCCTGGACGCGGTAGGCGACGAATCGAAATAGGGTATCGTGAAAATCAGAAAAAAGCTTATGAAAAGCAGTCTTGTCTGAATTTTTGACCCCTTGAAGTAGAATTTGTTCCTGTTCTGCCATGGTAAAAAGGGTCAAAATTTAGCGGGACTTCTTGCAGATGAACAGGAATGGTTGTTGGGTAAAAACACAGATCCCCGGAATGACAAGGAGGATAAGGTATAAGGTTATCATAGGATAAGTATCCGGGGACCTGCAAAGTTTGTAACACCCTCATGCATAGAACGGTTCCATCTTTTTTATTACTCATGTATTTTCACAATAAGATTAAAAGACAAAATGAACTCGGCTGAACATATAAAATCAACATTCGAGTCCCAGCAACGGGCATTCGGGCCTCTTGCCGTTAAGGATAGGCTGCGGCACTTATCTGATATTGAAAATTGGATCACAACGCACAAACAGGAAATTGTCGATGCGCACTTCAAAGACCTGAGCAAACCGGAATCTGAAGTTGAGTTGGCAGAGATTTGGTATGTCATGTCGGAGATCAAACTGGCCAAACGAAATTTGCGGCAATGGATGAGTCCCAAAAGGAAAGGCCTTTCTACCTTGGCACTTTTACCAGCCCAAGCGTGGGTGCACACCGAACCCAAAGGTGTGGTGCTGATCATTTCACCATGGAATTTCCCTTTTAATTTGACTGTTGGCCCCTTGATCTCCGCATTGGCTGCAGGAAATCGCGTCATGATCAAACCCTCAGAAATAACGCCCAAGGTCAGCGCCCTGATTGAAAAAATGGTTACAGACCTGTTTGAACCGAATCATGTTGTCGTATTCCAGGGTGATGCAGAAACATCAAGGTCCCTGCTTGAATTACCTTTTCATCACATTTTTTTCACAGGGAGTTCGGCAATAGGTAAAATTGTCATGTCCGCTGCTGCGAAACATCTTTCTTCAGTCACATTGGAATTAGGAGGAAAATCTCCCACGATCATCGATGACACAGCTCACCTGGACATGACAGTGAAAAAATTGACATGGGGAAAATGCATTAACGCGGGTCAATCCTGTATCGCGCCGGATTACGTTCTTGTTCATCACAGTGTGAAAGATGCATTCATCTTAAAATTATCCAATCGATTGAATGACGTTTTTGGATCGACAATTGAAGCTAAAATTGCTTCCCCGGATTTTGGACGAATCGTTAACTCCCATCATTGGAATCGGGTGAACACCATGCTGGAAACCGCTATTCAGGAAGGCGCCACGATCGCCCATGGCGGCGGAAAGAATGAAGAAAACAAATTTATTGAAACGACTCTGCTCGATAATGTAACTCCTGATATGAAGATCATGGAAAAAGAAATATTTGGCCCATTATTGCCGATCTTGTCCTTTGAGGATATTGACGAATGTTTATCCATCATCAATGCGCGGCACAAACCGCTGGCGCTTTACATGTTTTCAAATTCAAAGAAAAATATTAATAAGGTCATTCAAAATACATCTTCTGGCGGAATGGTGATCAATGAAATCAATTCTCACTTTTTAAATTTGGAGCTCCCCTTTGGCGGGGTGAATGCAAGTGGCTTTGGACGGTCACATGGGTATGAAGGGTTTCGGTCATTCTCCAATGAAAGAACTATGTTAAAAAATGGTAGATTGAGTCAAATCGGTTTAATTTTCCCGCCTTACACAAAATGGACAAAAAAAATGATTCGTTTTGTGACCCGTTACCTTTAACCTATTGCAATGAACATAAAATGAATCAATCAAATTATACTTATGATAGTATGTTTATTTTTGAACATACCTTTCATGTCCCGGTGGATTACGACAATCCGGAGACAGGCCAAATTTCTGTCTTTGTAAGAGAGATTCGATCCAATTTATCAAAAAGAAACCCCTATCTTGTTTTTTTCCAAGGGGGCCCCGGTTTTGAATCTCCCCGGCCCATAACCCATTCGGGGTGGATCAAAAAAGCTTTGAGTCGGTATGATATTCTGTTGTTGGATCAACGGGGGACAGGCAACAGTACAGCTGCTAATTTTCAAACGATCGGTGACTGGGATCCCAAAAAACAAGCTGACTATTTACAACATTTCCGGGCAGACAATATCGTAAAGGATGCTGAATTTATCCGCAATGAAATGATCGGTGACAAACCATGGTCGATCCTGGGACAAAGTTTTGGCGGATTCTGTGCGTTGAATTATCTGTCTTTTCATTCTCACGGGCTGAAGGAAATCTTGATTACCGGTGGGATTCCGCCTCTAATGGCTCATCCGGATGATATTTACAGACGGACCTATGATCGGGTAAAACGAAAGAATGGGGAATTTTTTAACATTTTTCCCAACGCCCAGGACAGGGCTTGCCGGATCGCTGACTCGATTCAAAAAACAAATCCAACACTTCCCAATGGTGACAAATTATCCATCGAACGATTTCAATTACTAGGACTTCAACTTGGGTTTCATGATGGGTATGCAAACCTGAACTACCTTTTTGAGCATGCTATATCCAACGGGGAATTATCCTATTCATTTTTGAAAGGACTGTTGGGACTCCAAAGTTTTGATACAAATCCATTTTTCACAGTTTTGCATGAAGCGTGCTATGCACAGCAGTTTTCTACAAATTGGTCTGCTGCCAGAATCCGTGATGAATTTCCAGAATTTGATCCCAATGCTCGCCATCCATTTTTATTTACAGGTGAAATGCTTTATCCCTGGATGATGGACCAATTCCAAGCACTTGTACCTCTGAAAGAGGCGGCTCAACTTTTGGCAGAAAAAAATGATTGGCCCCTGCTTTATGATCCAACTGCTTTATCGAATAATAGTGTTCCGGTCGTAGCGGCCGTTTATACAAATGACATGTACGTTGACAGGGATTTTTCTTTAGACTCAGCAGAATCTATCAAGGGGATTCGGCTTTGGAAAACGGATGAATTTGAGCACAACGGACTCCGCAGTCATGGTGAAAAGGTCCTGGCCAAACTTTTTGAACTGCTGGACTGACAAATCCAAAATACTGGTATAAATTACAGGATATGTTGAAACGTTCATTTAGACGTTTATTTCTTGTCGGGGGGATTCTCACCCTGATTACGTTCATGTCGGGCTGTTCCATGCTCAGGGGACCGGTGTACCCGGATATCATTTACAATAATCGCCAACCCCTGATCTCCGTCACCTACGAATACGGGGAAATTGAAGTCAGATTACCATTGAATTATATCGGTGCCGTCCCTGATAATATTTCTTTTGAGGTTTATGCTCAAGGGGATACAGTCAATACAATCATATCAATTCTCCAAGAAGCGCCAAGGGTATTCATTGTTTATCTTCCTCAAGGAGTCTTGGATATCCATAACAAATCAAACATCATTAAGATCATCCCCCAAGATACTAATTTTCAACCGGTCAGTATCCGATTTCAAGGTATTCTATTCGGCAGAATCCAATTGCCACGGAAATCAATTCAAATGAAACAATTAATCGTCTTTGGAAAGGTTTTCTTGAATAAAAATAACAGTTCTTTATCCGGTGTGAGTGTTTCAATGCAGAATTTTGATAATGTCATAAAAGAGACAACAACCAACGATTCTGGATTCTATCAAATAGCGATACCAGGAGAATATAAATATGCTCAACATCTTCGATTGGTTGCCGGCAATAATTTGATCTTTAAACCCTTCAAACAAAAGCTTGATTTTTCTCAGGCATTTAGACTGAATTTCAATATCGGGGTGGGTCCCAGTGCAACCCTGGAAGATCCACTCTATCTGACAAATAGAGAGAATGTCCATTTTAGAGAACACCCGGATATTGGCTCTGAAACATTATTCCTCCTGGAAGCGGGAGAAGCCATTTCTGTCACTCGTGTTACGCCGGGGGAATACCATGGATCGATTGAGGTTGAAGTAGGCAATAAGAAAAGTGTGCAAATGTATGGCTGGATCTACCGGTCAGATGTTTTTCTTCTTGATTTGAATAACATATTTAAAAAAGAGGGTGGCGATGATTCAGAATTATAAATGGTTTTTGGTGACCCTATTGATCTCCGTCAATCTTCATGGTCAAGTCAAATTAACTGTGAATACAATTCCAAAGAAAGTTAATGTTAAGTTGGACGGTGTTATTATTGGGAAATCTCCTATTAAAAATGAAAGGATCAGGCCGGGTGTTCATAAGATTGAGATCGTGAAAGCAGGATTTGCACCCCTTACCTATGATCTATTGGTGAATCCCTCGCAAGCGGTTCATCTAGATTTTTTCCTGAATCCGATCTATCGTATCAAATTCAAAACGGAGGAAAAAGGATTGGTTTTTGAGTTGAATGGTGAGCACCAATGGGATAATCAATTTATTCGCCTGGATCTTGAAGCAGGTGACCATTTTCTCAGGGTATTCAAATTAAATGAAATCATCGATGAACAAACGATTCATGTTGATGAACCGAAAAAATTTATTTATTATCTGCAGAAACCTGTTTCTGAGGAATAAAAGTGAATAAATCGCCAAAATATTTTCTGTTCCTGTTATTGGGAACCCTTTATAGCTCCAATCTGGATCCAACGTTTTTGGTTTTGAATCATTTTGATCGATCCTTACCGCATGCTGACTCATCCCTGATTGAAAATTTTTCTAACTCTATTTTTGAGTTTGATTCAACATTTCATCTTTTGTTCGAAGATATAGATGATTATGAAAACCCTGCCGCCAGTTACATGAACACCATTAAAGAGTTGGGCAAAAAACATAAGGTGAATTTTATTCTTTTTAATCAGATCAAACACGTGGATGATCGGTTTATGCTGGAAGGCCAATTATTTAACACACGATCAGGCGGATTGATTTACCGCCGAAAAATTGATTTGATGAATTACTTAAATGGTCAAATCAATGAATTGAATATGTGGGTTGGGAATGTGACCGGCTCCATTGATGATAAATGGCAAAAAAACCGGGAATCCATCCTGTTTCGGGATCCGGAAGACATTAAGCAAGAAAAGACACCCCTGGGAGCAGCCATGAGGAGTTTAGTAGCACCAGGTTGGGGCCAGGTTTACTCAGGGAAAAAGGTATCTGCAAGGGTTTGGGCCGGGACAGAATCCGCTTTGAGTTTAGCTGTTTTGATTAGTTTTTTAA
>DQOT01000050.1 GCA_015658495.1 Fidelibacterota bacterium
CCATTGAATGGTCCCAGTAAATCTGATGTGTTCCGTGCATTGGATGATATTGATTTTGAACTGGATGGTCGGGGTTGTTTGGTGATCAATGCGCCCAAGATGAACCCAAAACCGGTTATCACAAACGACTTTATTGACCTTGTGGACGAAAAATCATTTCGTTGGTTAGGGCGCTACGATAATATAATTAATTCAGGCGGGATAAAAATCATTCCCGAAGTGGTGGAAGAAAAATTGTCTTCTATAGTTCCAAATCGACGATTCTTTATTGCAGGTAAATCTGATAAATCATTGGGCGAAAAAGTGGTTTTAGTGGTGGAAGGGAAGAGTATGGATATATCCTGCAAATCTTTGGATAAGTTTGAGCAGCCAAAAGAGATACATTTTATTCCTGAATTTGCAGAGACAAAATCGGGTAAAATCCATCGACAAACCACACTTTCTTTGATATAATTTATTCTAATCCTTGACATGAGTATTAATTCTATGTAATATACTTACGAGTAACTTACGAGTAACTTAAGAATTAACGCAAAGGCGCAGAGGTAAAGAAATGAAAAATAAAACAAATACAAAAAAGCCCTCACTGGCAGTTATTCGAGCCATTGCTCGATTGAATAATTATGCCCATCAGAAAACCGCTCAATCCATAGTTTGGGATGGGAAATCAATTACACACTATTTATCCGTTACCTCGTGATGAAACCATTGTCTCCAAAGCTAAAAAAATTCCTGGAATTTGTTCAGCGATTTACACTGATCCATGGTCAATCTCCATCTTATGAAGAAATTATGGCCAGTCTGGGATTTGGTTCATTGGGGACAGTGAACTGGTATGTAAAGACCCTGGAAGATGAGGGTCATCTTTCTCGTATAAAAGGTCCCAACGGCAAGCGGGCGCTCACCTTGATCCACAAGGAGCACGCCACACCTACAACTACGGCTCGTTTGCCGCTGTTGGGCCTCATCGCTGCAGGTGAGCCCATAGAAGCATTAGAAAACCCCGAAATGGTGGATGTTCCTCCGTCTTTATTGCATCCTGATAATTATGTGCTGCAGGTGAAAGGAGATTCCATGATTCAAGAGAATATCCATGATGGTGATTTTATTGTGGCCAAGAAGACAGCAACGGCTCACTCCGGTCAAATCGTGGTTGCGCTCATCAATGGTGAAGCCACGCTGAAATGTTATGTGCCTAAATCAGACTGTGTTGAACTTCATCCAAGAAATCCGGACTTTCCGGTTATAAAGGTTAATCCTGAAGATGATTTTCATATTAATGGTGTGCTTCTTTATTCCTTCCGGAATTACCTTAATTAATTATTTAAACACGGAGCGCACGGAGTTCACGAAGTATGTCCAGCAACGCTTTTGATCCGATTCCAAATGAAATAAATGCTATCGGCACTCACATTGTGGATGCAGCGGTTAAAGTCCATAAAGCCATGGGAGCGGGGCTTTTGGAATCGGTCTATGAAGAATGTATGGCATATGAGTTACAGAAAAGAAATTTATCTGTAGAAAGACAAATTTCAGTCCCAATTCAATACGATGGTAATACGCTTAAAACTCCACTTCGCATAGATTTATTAGTCCAAAATTCTGTTATTGTAGAATTGAAATCAGTTGAAGAAATGAATCCAATATTTGAATCTCAACTGATGACCTATCTCAAACTCTCCGGGTTACGATTAGGGTATTTAATCAATTTTAATGTACCGCTTGTGAAAAATGGGATTAAACGCATGGTCATGTGAGCCTTGGAGTTCTCTGTGCCCTTTGTGTTTAATAACAATCAAGATATTTTCCATATACGTCTTAAGGAATTAGAACTCCAGGCCGAACGGATCATGGATCCGACATTGAAGACACGCCCGGTTGCCATTATTTCCTCACCCCACCCCAATGGCATAATTGTATCTTTATCTCCAGAAGCTGAAGAAGAGGGGTTGTTCCATGGCATGAAGGTTTCCATTGTCCGAAAAATGACTCACGGTGTTCAACTCTTGCCGTATAACCAATCTCTTTATTCCCGTGTCAATCGATATGTGTATCAGACGGTATCTATGTTCACGCCTGTGGTGGAACCTGAAGGTGTGTCCGGATTTTATCTCGATATGAATGGGATGCGAGCTATTCGAGGCCATGTTCAAAATACAGGACTTTCCATTATTCAGCGGATTCAGGAGCAGACCAGTCTTTCCGGGATGGTGGGAATCAGTGTGAATAAACTGGTGAGCCGAATCGTTACATCCGTGGTGCCGGAAACGATTCATGAAGTGCAAGGCGGGGATGAAGCCCAATTTTTATCACCACTGAAACCGCCGGTTCTCCCAACTGTGAAGGAAAAGCCTGTTTGTCGACTGCTGCGATTTTTGTGGGTAGAACATGTGAGCCACATCCAGTCTATGGCAGGTCAGCCAAATGAGTTCCGAACTTTTTTCGGCATGTATGCCCTGCAACTCTCCCGGGAAGCGAAAGGACAAGATTCATCTATTGTAAAGCCGCCCCAACTTCGGGATCACATTTTAGAGCAGACTATTTTGCCCGAAGATACCAATGATGAAAATATACTCCATGCTGTAGTGAAGGATTTGGCAGAGCAGGTGGCATTCAAACTCCGTAAACGCCGGCAGGTGGCAGATAAGGTCAAATTGGAAGTTCACTACACGGATGGACACCAAAGGCATCGGACGGGGAAAATAAATGGAATTGATGATATGTCAGTGATTGCTGTATGCAGGAGACTATTCGATAAAGCCAATGAACGTCGAAACCGTGTTCGGACCATCTTGATAGATGCCAGCGATTTTCGGCCTCATGTGGATCAGGCGAATCTGTTTATGACGGAAAAGAGCCGGAATATGGCAGTGTCCAAAGCAGTAGAAAAAGTCCGATTGAAATATGGTGTTCGGAGTCTGCAAACTGCCGATGTGTTTCAGGCTCTGGGAAGAATATAATGTTTGTCCACCTTAACACCCATTCCGTCTATTCTCCCATGCGGGGGCTGTTGTCGCTTCCGGATCTGATGAATCTGTCCCGGTCTCATGGTATGGACACATTGGCACTCACGGATGTAAACGGCATGTGGGGGTTCATCCGGTTTGTCCAGCATTGTAAGGATGCCAGGATCCATCCCATCACTGGAACCAATTTAATTACAGAAAATGACGATGTGATTCTTTTGGCGGAGAATCAATATGGCTACGAGAATATGTGCAGGGCCGTGTCTGCTGTTCATGATGATCCCAACCAGTCTATGGCTGATATTTTGGAAAGACGATTGGCGGGACTTTTCGTTCTGGCTCACAAAGAATCAACATTAAAGAAATTAATTAAGATTATACCGGATACGCATTTATTCATGGAGTTACGTCCAGGTGTTCAGGAATCATTGATGCACCAATTAGCCAAGAAATTAAAACTGGAAATGGTGGTTACGGGTGATGTTTATTTCAGGTCGCAAAGCGATCACGATGCCCATGTTACGCTCCGGGCCATCGAAAATAATACAACGCTGGAGCAGTTGAATATATCCGAATGCAAAACAGATCAGCATTGGTTCCGGAATGAAGCGGAGATGGTGAAACTCTTTCCCAATAGTTTGGATGCCTTGAATAATAGCCGATATTTGGCGGATCGATGCAAAAAGGATTGGTCCTTCATTAATACGATTTTTCCGGGTTTATCTCTGAAAGAAACCCATATTTCCAACAAAAAATTGAAAGACAAGGTTTATACCGGCGCCAGGATTCGGTATGGTGAAGTGGATGAAACGATACGCCAGCGCATCGAATATGAATTGGATCTTATTACTCAAAAAGGGTTTGCGCCCTATTTTTTAATTGTCCAGGATATTGTGACGCAAACCCGTGCCACCATCGGTCGTGGATCGGCGGCCGCATCTATCGTGAGTTATTGTCTCTTTATCACACAAGTGGATCCGTTGCGATATACACTCCAATTTGAGCGATTTATTCACCCGGAACGAGAAGATATGCCAGATATTGACGTGGATTTTCCCTGGGATGAGCGAGACAACATTTTGGATTATGTTTTCAAGAAATACGGCAACGAGCGGACAGCCATGGTTTCCAGTCAGGTTTTTTTGAAACCCCGGTCTGCCATTCGGGAAGTGGGGAAAGTACATGGCCTTTCCAACGAAGAGATCAAGAGTATCACCAAACGGATCGGCTGGTATGCATCTCGTCGGGATCTGGAGCATTGGGTCCGGACAGATCCGCGCTTTGCCAATGTAGATTTGGATGACACACTGATTCGTGTACTTCGGGAGAGTGAAAAGATAGTCGGTACATTTCGTCATCCTTCGGTTCATCCCGGCGGTGTGGTGATTGTTCCGGATGAAATTCGTAAATATGTTCCGGTTCTCGTGGCACCAAAAGGTGTGCAAATCGTGGAATGGGAAAAGGATCAGGTGGAAGATTCGGGATTGTTGAAGATCGATCTTTTAGGCAACCGGAGCCTAGCTGTGGTCCGGGATACGATCCGTCAAGTGAATCTGAACTATGGCGAAGTGGCATCTCGCAGCAACTATGTGAATTATCATCAGATCCAGCCTGTAGGCGACGAAAAAACCGAGCAATTAATGAAGGCGGGGAAAACCATGGGCGTATTCTATATCGAGAGTCCGGCCACACGACAACTCCTGGCCAAAGCTGGCGTGGTGGATTTTGAGCATGTGGTAATCTATTCATCTATCATTCGTCCGGCGGCAAATCGATTCACCAATATTATGCTGGCACGAATCCATGGCGAAGAATGGGAATTGCTCCATCCTGATCTGGATTTTCTGGCGGAGAGCTATGGCATCATGGTGTACGAAGAACAAGTGTCCATGGCGGCCATGACCCTGGCAGGATTGGGCTATGCGGAAGCGGAAGCACTCCGGAAAACCATGAGCCGGGATTCTATGCAGCATCTCATTTTATCCTGGAAAAAGAAATTCACGGAAGGATCACTCCGTCGGGGATATTCGCCCAGTATGATCAAGGATGTGTGGAACATGATTGCTTCATTTGTGGGCTATTCATTCTGTAAACCCCATTCCGCATCTTACGCTATGCTATCATTTACATGCGCATATCTCAAGGCACATTTCCCGGCAGAATTCCTAGCGGCTGTTATTTCCAACCAAGGTGGATTCTATTCACCTTACGCTTATATGAGCGAAGCACGAAGATTTGGAATCCAAATTTTGCCACCGGACGTGAATCGGAGCCATAAAGCATGGCGAGGACAAAAAGACAAGATTCGCATGGGATTCATGAGTATTAAACGTCTCCAACAAAAAGCAATGGATGGTATTTTGGATGAACGAAAAGCAGGGGAGTTTGATTCGTTGGATGATTTTTTATCTCGGGTGGATTTGGATCTGGCTGATGCCATGGCGCTGACCAATGCGGGCTGTTTCAAAAGCCTAGCGCCGAAGCTTACCCATCGGGAATTGGCTTACCGCGTGGCTGGATTCTATCTCCAAAATGGCGTGCGGGAACCACTTACAGCTTCTCCCGTGAACACTGAATTAACCGATGAAGATCAATACAAATTAGAGTTAGAGACCTTTGGTTATCCCCTGTCTATTCATCCGTTGGAAAGGTATCGCCCCATCTTGAGTCGGCGAATTAAATATGCACAAGATATTCCATTATTTGTGGGGCAATCTATTTATTTGATTGGCGTGTACATTACTCGGAAAGAAACCGTAACCGGGAATTCGGAGCCCATGGAGTTCCTGACTTTGGAAGATGAGACGGATATTTATGAATGCGTACTATTTCCGGAAGTATTTCAGGAATTCGGTGATATGCTCCATTGGGAGACTTTATTCATCATCCGCGGAATGGTTGAAGAATCGTTTGGTGTTTACAGTGTTACGATTGAAAAAATGGGAAGCCTGCAGCAATGGGTGAGAAAGATGGGAAGCGTTAATTCTCTGCGAACAGTAGATTCAGGTGTTCCGGATAAGTTTTGATGGGAATAAATTTTCGGAGACTGTCTGCAATGTTGTCTAATTTTTGATAGCTTCCCTGAGTTTTATCACCAAAATAATTAATCAAAAAAGCACGATTTAAGAATTGATCCCGGCTGTCCTGAATCTTCCGTTTTACGTTCGGATGGTTGGCTAAATTCATTTTTCCACTTTCTTCAGAAAAGATCTTGTTTTTAAGTACGTTATGGATAGTCATTTTCGGAGACAAGTTCGTTTGAGCAGGTAAAAGGAACCGGATTCCATAAATGTAGTCCTGAACGGAAAATTGCCCCCCGTCATATTGAGCTAAAGGGATATGGGCGATATCACGAAGATTAGTTACAATGTTCTTAATTACATCACTTTTAATATTCTAATTATCAACACTAAATTAGTAACTACTTTTATAGTTACTAAATGAATTAGATGTCAGATATTATCAAAAACCTGGAACATTTTGGATTATCAACCAATGCGGCCAGGGCCTATTATTCTCTGCTAAAGTCCAATCCTGCTACCGGGTACGAGATTAGTACCCATGCGGGCATCCCCAGGTCGGCAGTCTATAATGTACTGAATAAATTAGAAAGTATGGGTCTGGTCAGCGGCATGGGTGATAAGCCCAAAAGGTATGTTCCCTTATCTCCTGGCGGTCTGATCGAGCATTTTGAAAATTCACACCAGGATTCAATAGAAGAATTGAAGCATGGGCTGGAGCAAATGGAACTGGATGAGGAAGCTTTTGATTTCTGGCATATCCACGGCTATAAGAATTTGATATTAAAGCTAAAAGAA
>DQOT01000147.1 GCA_015658495.1 Fidelibacterota bacterium
AATATGGATCGGGGAAAAAATATTCAAATCTTGTGATGGAATCTCCGAGCCCAGATTCACCTGTCCATCCGTGATAATGACAGACCCGGCAAGCCTATTTCTTTCATGAGATTTAATATGGTTCAAAACCTGCCCAAGATCCGTTGAGCCGTCCTGGATTTGCTTATCACCAAAGGTCCAATTCGTATCCAAATCCGAACCAAAACCAATAATTTTTATAAGAACATTCTTCTTTTCAATTTTTTTAATGATCTGGTCAACACCTGAAACCAGGGACCCCACCGAAGGATTTGTATGGTAGGACATACTCAAGGAACGATCCAAATAGAGATGCCATTCCATATCCCTTGAATTTGTAGCGGTCATTTCAACTTTAGGATCCAGAAATAAAAAAACAAGAACACCGAATAACAGGCAGCGCAAAATGAGAATCGGTCGGAGTTTTTTATGATCACCTACTTGATAAAAAGAAAAAACAAGGACAATAAAACATAAAAATAAAACAATCCAAAATTCCTGGTTATGCTGTGACAGGGTTAAATCCACGGTTAGGCTAATTTTAGATTGGGTTGGACACCGAAATCCAGCGATCCAATTTCACCGGAATTATATTTCAATTCACCGAGATAGCTGATCATGGCTGCATTATCGGTACAATAGGATAGGTCTGGGAAGAGAATTCTTGTGTTTGGCAAGGAAACCGCCAAATGATCCCGAAGACATTTATTGGCAGCAACGCCACCCGCAATGACGCATGTTTTTGCTTTTGTCTTATTCAGAGCTCGTTTCATTTTTTCGACCAGTGTATCTATAATCGCCTGCTGGTAACTGGCAATGACATCCCGTTTGGACATGGAATCACTTTCCTGGAAATCATCCATAAAATAAAGTAAGGATGTTTTCAGTCCGCTGAAACTGAATTCCAGTGATTCTTTACCCATGAGTCCACGAGGAAATCGGTAAATCGCCGGGTTTCCTCCCTTGGCTTCCTTTTCAATGGCTGGGCCACCCGGATATCCCAGTCCAAGAATTCTTGCTCCTTTGTCAAAGGCTTCTCCCGCTGCATCATCCCGGGTCTCACCCAGGAGTTGGTACTGATTCATTTCCTGGATGTACCACAATTGTGTATGCCCACCTGAGACCAGTAAACAGACAAACGGATATTCCAACGTTGGGTCGGCTAAAAAGTTCGCAAAGATGTGGGCTTCCAAATGATTCATTGGAATGACAGGAATATTGAGTCCCAGGCTTAATCCTTTTGCAAAACTGACACCTGTTAACAATGTCCCCGCCAAGCCCGGGCCAGAGGTCACTGCGATTGCATCAAGTTCTTGTTTTTGAACACCGGATTCTATCAGTGATTCATGAACGATCAGGTTCAGGAGTTTTTCATGTTCACGGGAAGCTAATTCTGGAACAACGCCCCCAAACTTGGCGTGAATTATCTGGGAACTGACAATGCTGGAAAGAATTTGTCCATGGCGACAAATGGCTGCAGCCGTTTCATCGCAGGACGTTTCAATGCCCAAAAGGGTCATTTCACTTCGCGAGCAACACCCAATTCAAGACTTCTGGGTGAAATGTCCCGCCATTCCAAGACATCGGATGGAATAATTACTTGCGGTTCATAAAATTGAATTTGACGATTCCAATTATTAAAATCGATAATGACCTGGATCTCTTCCGGCTTCAATTCAGCGATACGCTGTACCCCGCCAACAACGGTTAAGGATACGGTTTGTGGGGAAGGAAACACCCTGATCTTTTCCCGAATATTGATCACCCAGACA
>DQOT01000380.1 GCA_015658495.1 Fidelibacterota bacterium
AAAAAATTGTGTTCAAAAAGCGACCTTCCTATCCCCAAGGATAAGGAAACATGATTCCCAAACATCCAGGGATCGGCAAAATTGATGCCGTATGTATACTTGCCGCCAATACTGCCACCTAATTGTACAATTTGATTCCGTCCTCGAAAATTTTGAATGATCCATCCACCCGTAAGGGACCACCCCGTTTTTTCATCATAAGCAGGGATGGCACCGGGGGGTATTTTTTGGATGGATTCAGTAATAATAAAAGACAGAATTCCGGTTTTATCTTCCAAGGGTACAACCCGCCAGGTCACTTCACTGAAAATACCCAGATTATCCAATCGGTTCCGGTCTTCCTGCGCTAAGGTACTATCCAATGGAGTATCCACAGGATGTTGGATTTCACGTGCAATGATATAGTCCATAGTTTTGGTATTCCCATAGAACTCAATGGAAGAAATTGTTGGATAATATCCCCCACCATTGAGAAATGAACAAAAAACGATAGGTAATAAAAAAAGGCCTGTAAAAGGCCTTTTTTTAAGTCTGATTGCTAGCACGGATTAAATATCGATTCCCTGTACCATCAAGCGTTTTTTGTATTCGATACCTTGTTTGGAATAGGTATCATCGATGGCTTTTTCAATTTTTTTCTTTACCTTTAAGCTCATCATTTCCACTTTGATATTTCGTTCATCTAATTCACGAACCTTATATGTGGAATTTGCATCTTCGTAAATATGCCAGACGCCATCGAATTCCCGTGGGGTTCCATACTCCATCAATACTTTGTGCTTAATGATATCATTAGATGTCAACTGTGGAAACCCTGTGTCCTTCAGTTTCACCTTTTTGGTGATTCCTTCCAGGATGAAATGAGAATCATTGTTATTCGTAGTGCTATAGATAAAATCCACATTCACGAACTCAAGGCGGATTTGTTCATGCGTTAGACGCGATGTGTATTGGAATTCCACAGACGACCGTTTGATTGGCAGGACAAAACCTTCATTGGTCGTACGATTATCATCGTGATAAACCACTTCAACGGTGGTGTCGGGAATGATAGATAGCACCGCCGGGAGATTGGATTCCCAGGGTGCCAGCAATTCATCACGAAAGACCCAGCCATTCGGAATTCGTTTGACCGGAATTACGGATTCAATATTTTTTCTGCTGGTGATTACAGAAGATGATCGGTCCACGACCAATTCTTCCTGCTCATTTGTACTTTCATTTTTGCCGGCAGATTTTTTCCCGCCGAACAATTGCAATCCTTCCCCTTGAACAGGGACAAGAACCAACATTGCAAGAATGTAAATAATTACCTTTTTCATAATTTTTCTCTTTGTGGGAGGAGTGTTACCTCGGATTATTGGCACAATCAACCATTGGAATTTAGAGAACTTAATACAATGTTTAATAAAAAAAAAGGCTCACTGTAAAAGAGAGCCTTTTTTTGTTGAAGTGGTAAAAGGGTTATTTGCGACCTCTTGCCATGGGTGAACGTGCTACATCGCCATTCTTATTGATGAAATAGAGAAAACCTGCTGCACGAGTCACACCCGCATCAGCAACTTTTTCTGCATTTCCACCGCCTTTCCCTGCACGGGCCATCTGTGAACGCCAAACGTTCCCGTCCTTCCCGAGATAGTACAAAAAACCGCTTTCTTTTGATACGCCAGTTTTGGCAACTGTTTCAGCCATTTAAGACCTCCATTGTTAGTTTTGGTTTGTTTTTTGGTAGTGGATAGAGAAAAATCTCTATGCCTCCCGACGGGGAGTGTACAACATATCATCAGTAAGTGTCAAGAAATTTCTCGTCGAGCGCTCGACGAGAAAAAATCACCCTTTTTTCGCTGTTTTTTGCAATGACGAATTCTCGTATCTCAGTAACTTCAGTGTTTTCATTATTGAAGGTTTTTCCTAAAATATGCCCCGGTAGCTCAGCTGGATAGAGCATCTGCCTTCTAAGCAGAGGGTCGCAGGTTCGAGTCCTGTCCGGGGTACACGAGAGTAATACCAAGTTCCTCTTAATAAAAGCCCTGTCATTCGATGGGGCTTTTTGTTTCATACCTTATCATATTTAATCATATCATACCCAAAAGGTGGACACACTTTTGGTGGACACACTAATTACGGACACACCTATGGGGCGTATGGGATTTGGTACGCAATTATATATCTGCGTTCCGCATGGAATGAATCAAAACAAAATCCATTAACTCAACGAAAAAGTTTCAACCCAACCCAAAACGATGGGGGTACGGGTCGGGAAATAAAGCCCACACACATTGTACAATAATTTTTTCAAGATAGGTGTCTATGTATGAGTTTATGTAGATACCCCCCCCCCTTACACCGC
>DQOT01000303.1 GCA_015658495.1 Fidelibacterota bacterium
CAAGAGAAAAGGTGGTCGAGATAAAAAGTTCCGCGGTAGGAAAGATCGTAAGGGAAGTGGTAGCCGCGGTAAACGAAAGAAAAGAAAATAAATCAACATCCACTTTACCTTACTTTACTTGAACGATATCCCTTTTTAACCCTCTGAAATGGCGTGAAATTTCGCCGCTATTTTTGACCTTATTTTATTCAGTTGAGACAACCATTCATGAGAAAAGAGAATTTTAGGAATATTGCTATCATTGCTCACGTGGACCACGGGAAAACCACCCTTATCAACGGGATGTTGATACAGAGCGGTACGTTTAAGGCCCATCAGAAAGTGGAAGATCGTGTCATGGATTCCATGGACTTGGAAAAAGAGCGCGGCATTACGATCATTGCCAAGAATACAGCTATCTATTACAAAAATATCAAGATCAACATCATGGATACACCGGGTCACGCAGATTTTGGCGGAGAAGTGGAACGGAGCCTGAATCTCGTGGATGGTGCTTTGTTGCTTGTGGATGCCAGTGAAGGCCCCTTGCCCCAAACACGATTCGTGTTGAAAAAAGCGCTTGATAAAAACCTGCCCATTATTCTTGTGATCAATAAAATTGATCGGGGCGATGCTCGGATCAATGAAGTTGTGGATGAAGTATATGACTTGTTCATTGACTTGGATGCAACTGATGACCAGATCGAATTCCCTATTCTTTATACCAATGCAAAAGAAGGTGTAGCCCATCGGGAATTGGAAGATGGGGCAACGGATCTTAAACCACTGTTTGACACCATTTTATCTAAAATTCCCGGTCCGGTTGCGGATGATAAACACACGCCCCAATTCCTGGTCACCAACTTGGATTATGATTATTATGTAGGGCAGGTTGCCATTGGCCGATTGAATAATGGCACTCTGGAAATGAATTCTTCCTACGCGCTTTGTGGTGTCGATGGGATTACCTATCATCATAAATTTTCTGCGCTTTACACTTTTAAAGGACTCCAAAAGATCCAGGTGCACAAATTAGAAGCCGGCGATATTATCGCGGTGGCGGGAATAGAAAATATCAACATCGGTGACACAGTTTCTTCCAATGAAGACCCAAAACCCTTGCCACGCATCGAAGTGGATGAACCCACTGTTTCCATGTTGTTTTACGTGAACAATGGACCCTTCGCAGGAAAAGATGGGAAATATCTCACCACGCGTCATATCCACGAAAGATTGCAAAAAGAAATCCTGAGTAATGTCTCTCTTCATGTCCTTCCAACAGAACGGACTGATGTGTTTGAAGTTCGGGGACGAGGAGAACTCCAGATGGCTGTTTTGATTGAAACCATGCGCCGGGAAGGGTACGAATTCATGGTGTCCAAACCCCATGTCATCACCCATGAAGAAAATGGAAAAACAATGGAACCCATGGAAAAAGTATTCCTGGATATTCCGGAAGATAAAGTGGGCATTGTTACTGAAAAACTTTCGGGCAGAAGAGGCCGCATGACGAATCTCCAAAATCATGGCCATGGACGTGTTTCCATGGAATTTTCCATCCCCTCCCGTGGTTTGATCGGATTTCGGAGCCAATTCATGACAGATACTCGAGGCGCTGGAATTATGAATAAATTGTTTGACGGATTCGCACCCTGGTTTGGTCGTATCCCCCAACGAAATACGGGCGCATTAGTAGCAGACAGGAAAGGGAAAGTAACAGCATATGCATGCATGGGTATGATGGACAGAGGTGAATTGTTTGTAAGTGTGGGGACAGAAGTCTTTGACGGCATGCTCATTGGAGAACGAAACCGCACTGAAGACCTGAATGTGAACATTACCCGGGAGAAAAAATTAACAAACATGCGTGCATCTGGCACAGATGCATCGGTGACAATTCGCCCACCAAAACTTCTCTCTTTAGATCAATCCATTGAATTTATCGCGGAAGACGAATTGGTGGAAGTGACACCCATCTCGATTCGTTTAAG
>DQOT01000152.1 GCA_015658495.1 Fidelibacterota bacterium
TAAAATTACATCCTGTATCATCACAGAAGGCATGGCTCGGGGCGGCTCTCCATCCTTTTCCTGTACTTTCTCGGTTCAAACCGGAATCGGAAGTATGGGCATCGTTTTCTTCGGAACACCCGAGCAAAAACAAAAATATCTCCCCAAACTCATGACCGGTGAATGGGTTGCTGCTTACGCCCTTACTGAACCTTCCGCCGGTTCCGATGCCCTTTCCGGCAAGTCCTCCGCTGTTCTGTCCGAAGATGGTAAACATTACATAATAAACGGCGATAAACAATTTATAAGTAACGGCAGTTGGGCCGATGTATTTACGGTCCTTGCCAAAGTGGATGGTGACAAATTTTCCGGATTTATTGTGGATCGGGATACGGAAGGGTTTGAGGTTGGCGCCGAAGAAAAGAAAATGGGTATGAAGGGATCTTCCACCACACCTTTAAAATTTACAAACGTAAAGGTCCCGGTAGAAAACTTACTCTTCAAAGTTGGAAAGGGTGCTGCCATTGCATTCAATGCTTTAAATGTGGGCCGTTATAAACTAGCTGCTGCATGTATAGGCGGATCGAAATTAGGTATAGAGCATTCCATTGAATATGCCCTGGATCGCCGGCAATTTGGACAACCCATTGCCTATTTTGACGCCATCAAAGGCAAGATCGCCGATATGACGGTTCGTATTTATGCAGCAGATTCCATGCTTTACAGAACAATTGGACTCATACAGAATGCCATTGATAAGTTGGACAAATCCGATCCGGATTATTACAAAAAAACGGGTGAAGCCACGGAAAAGTTCGCCGTTGAAGCATCCATGGCAAAAGTGTTTGGTAGTGAAACATCAGACCTGGTTGTGGATGAAAGTCTCCAGATTCATGGCGGATATGGATTTACAGAAGAATACCCACTGGCCCGAGCTTACAGGGATGATCGGATCAACCGCATCTGGGAAGGCACTAACGAGATTAATCGCGCCATTGTGACCGGCTACATGATGAAAAAAGTGCTCATGGAAGAAATTTCTCTTCGGGATTATTTGAAAGGCGTGGATGAATTCTTAGCAACAGAATCCGCCGACATTGCGGAAGATCAATTTCAGTCTGAAAAATTCGCACTGGAATCCGCCAAACGATTGGCGTCCCTGGTCTTCCAGGAAGCATTGTGCGAATACGGGCAGGATCTGAAACACGAACAACAATTGAGTGAAGCATTGGCGGACATTTTTACATTCATTTACACAGCTGGTTCTGTGATTTCCCGGTCGAGACAATCCCAATCATCCAATGGGATCTCAACGATGAGTTCTGTCATTGCTCGAATCTTTACGGCTGAATCTTTACTAGAAGTAAAAACCTTATCAAACATCTGTTTGAACAAGATTTTCAAGGAAGTAATACCTTCAGGCTTTCAAGACACAATACTAAAATTAGAGTCCCGGATGACTCTCAATACAGATACAATTTCTTTCAAACAATCTTTGGCTGACTTTATGTACACGAAAAAAGATTACCCATTCTAAAAGGAATAATTCATTAGCCACGCCTGTATTGAGCGATGCCGAAATGAAGATCACTAAGTTTCATGAAGGAAAAGAACAAAACATGTTTATCGTCGCCCTGAAAATCGGGGTGGCAAATAACGTAGGATAAAAAAATGATTATGAAAACATATTTACTAAAAAAGATCGTCTCATGTTTAACTAAGCAAAAAAGACAGGGTCGAAAATTGTCATTCATTCATTTAGAAGATTTCGATCTGAATGACTTTTTATATCATCGCGAAAATAGATCATAAGGATTAGTTATGTCTGAATCTGTTATTATTGATGCCATTCGTTCACCCATTGGCATAAAAAATGGGAATCTTGTTGGAATCCGCCCCGACGATCTCACCGCCCAGGTGGTGAAGGGATTGTTAGCGCGGAATGAAAATGTTTCACCCGAAAAAATTGAAGATCTTGTTTTGGGATGTGCCTTCCCGGAAGGTCCCCAAGGAATGCTCATGGCAAAAGGAGTTGCCATTCTTGCTAATATCCCGGAAACAACCGGCGGTTCTGTAGTAAATCGATTCTGTGGCTCTTCCATGGATGCGGTTCATCAGATCAGTACAAAAATTGAATCGGGAGATATTGAAGTTGGGATCGCTGCTGGTGTTGAAGATATGTTCTCCGTCCCCATGGGCGGATTCAATCCTGATTTTCACCCGGAATTAGCTGAACAGGAATATTACATTGGCATGGGCGAAACAGCAGAAACCTTGGCTGAAGAAGGAAATATTTCAAGAGATGCTCAAGAAGGATTTGCAATGGAATCCCATAACAAAGCTTTGGATGCCTGGGCAAATGGGCGATTCGATAATGAAGTGGTACCGATCGATGTTTATGGTGAGGTCACTGTAGAAAAAGACGAAGGTCCCAGGGAACCAAATATGGAAAAGATCCAAAGTTTGAATCCTGCTTTTCTGGAAAATGGAACCATCACCCCTGCCACATCAAGCCCGATCTCCATTGGTGCTGCTGCTGTATTAATTACAAGTCGCGAATTTGCAGAAGCAAACGAACTTAAGATTCGAGCTACAATTAAAGGTCGATCCGTTGCTGGTGTGGATTGGAAAAGAATGGGTATTGGCCCAATTCCTGCTACAAAAAAGGTTTTAGAAAAAACCGGATTATCATTAGACGATATTGATGTGATTGAACTCAATGAAGCATTCTCTGCACAATCTCTTTATGTGATTGAGAACGGCGGATGGGATAAATCAAAAGTTAATCTGAATGGCGGTGCTATTGCTTTGGGCCATCCATTGGGATGCTCCGGCGCACGGATCATTACCACACTTTTGAATGTAATGGAACAGCAGGATGCAAAAATCGGACTCGCTACCATGTGCATTGGATCCGGGCAAGGCATCGCAACCATCATAGAACGATAGGAAAATTATGTCTCATAAAATTGAAAAAGTTGCTGTTCTCGGTGCCGGAGTGATGGGCGCACAAATTGCAGGCCATCTTGCCAATGCTGGCATTCCATCATTCCTGTTTGACATTAATGATGAATTGGCAAACAAGGGAATTGAAGCACTCACATCTTTAAAACCTGCTCCACTCTACAAACCCAAGAATGCTGGATTAGTCACGCCCTGTACTTATGATAATGATATTGAA
>DQOT01000220.1 GCA_015658495.1 Fidelibacterota bacterium
ATATT
The DNA here is from genome assembly GCA_015658495.1 of Fidelibacterota bacterium. Lineage (GTDB taxonomy): Bacteria > Fidelibacterota > Marinisomatia > Marinisomatales > UBA1611. The sequence goes on from DQOT01000220.1 coordinate 6, forward strand.
ATCCTGATTACACTGGACGGTATCCGCTGGGAGGACCTTTTACGGGTGCGGATGAAGACTTATACCAGAATAAAGATTATGTAAAAGATCTGGAGGGTGCTAAAAAATATTGGGATGATGATCCCGATGTTCGGCGAAAAAAACTCATGCCTTTCATGTGGAACACCATCGCCGAACAGGGACAAATCTATGGCAATGTTGAAAAAGGGAGCACTATGGAACTGAAGAATCCCTATTGGTTTTCCTATCCCGGTTACAGCGAAATATTGGTGGGGTATGTGGATTCCACGCGGAATAACAACGCCAGCGAGAATAATCCCAATGTGACAGTGCTGGAATTCATCCACAACCAACCCGGGTTTAAAAACAAGGTGGCTGCATTCTGTTCCTGGGATGTGTTCGATTATATTATCAATGAGGAACGGGCGGGGTTTATTGTGAATTCCGGGCAGGAAAAATTCCAAGGTTTGAAAGGGAATGAACAAAATGAACTCATGAATGAAATGATGTTTCAGATTCCGGTTCCTTGGGGCAGTGTGCGCTTCGATGCATTCACCTATCATTTTGCAATGAATTATTTAAAGGCCAAAAGGCCCCGGCTTTTTTATATCTCCTTTGACGAGACAGACGAATACGCCCATTTCGGACAATATGACCAGTATCTTTATTCTATGAACCGGTTGGATGGTTACATCCAATCCATTTGGGAATGGGTCCAATCCACCTACACGTTAAAGGATAGAACGACGTTGATCATTTCAACGGATCATGGCCGGGGAGACAAAGTATTGAATGAGTGGCAATCTCACGGTTCTGCAATCGCAGGCGCGAAAAAGGTATGGTTGGCTGTGATCGGCCCGGATACACCGGCCTTTGGTGAAATAGAAAACAGGGATCCTGTCTATAGCACCAAGATTGCAAAGACTATTGCTACTTTCCTGAATGTGGATTATAAAAATGAACGGCCCGTAGGAGATGCCATCAGACCCGTATTTAAATAAAATGAACATTCCACGCTTTCATCTAGCATTTCCCGTCCATGATCTTGAATTGGCACGGGAATTTTATACAAAGGTTCTGGGATGCTCCTTGGGCCGGGAATCAGATAAATGGATCGATTTCAATCTCTATGGGCATCAGGTGGTGGCTCATTTATCACCAGAAGATTGTTCGAATGTCCAAACAAATTCTGTGGATGGAGATAAAGTTCCTGCCCTGCATTTTGGGGTGATTCTGGAATGGAACGAATGGGAATCGTTGGGCAAAAAGATTTTAGAATCTGCTATTCATTTTATGATTGAGCCCAAAACACGGTTCAAAGAAGGAAAGGGCGAACAGGGCACATTTTTCATCCAGGATCCCAGTGGAAATGCGCTGGAATTCAAATCCTTTAAGAATGATAAAATGGTGTTTGAAAACTAAATCATGCCAAAACTCACATTACTCCCCGGTAACAAGATCATTGAAGTTGAAAATGACACACTCATCCTAGAAGCAGCTCTTGAAGAGAATGTCTCTCATGCTCATGCTTATGGCGGAGAAGGGAAATGCACGAGTTCCATCAAATAAGCCATAATAGCCATTATTGTCACACTCAGTCCGTATGGTCGTCCACTGCTTTTGATACCTTCCGTCTTAAGAATGCTTTAAAAAAGACATTTAAGAACGCGACCCAGCGCAGTTTTCCAGGGATATAAATTGTTTTTTTATTTGTTTCAATCCCGGCAATAATAGCATTGGTACAATCGTCCAGGGTTACAGATTGGCTAGTGTGTTTCCGTTTATTTTCTCCCATTTTTTGCCCGTCAGGACCTAAAGCGTTTTCCCTCAATTCCGTATCCCGGATCCAGCCCATGATCACTTCAAGAAAGTTGATCTCATCCCGCATTTCAATATCCAGAGACTCCAAGAATCCGTGAAGAGCATGTTTTGATGCAGCATACCCAGAATGATTTGGGAATCCCATAAGAGCTTGTGCTGTAGAACAGCTGACAATTAACCCGCCCGTTGATCTTAAATGCGGCATGGCAGCATGACAGCAATGGACGGCGCCCATATAGTTCGTCTCCATTAACTGCCGGAAAAAACTCACATCATTCATTTCTTCAAAAGGGGTCCACATGCTGATACCTGCATTCAAAACAAGTGCATCCAGTTTCCCAAATCGTTCGATGGTTTTTTCAACTAAGGATTTACATTGCTGCAGATCGGTGATATCAGTGGGTACGGACATTGCGGTTCCGCCCTGAGATTTGATCCCTGTGATGACCAGGTCCAATTTATCCGCACGGCGGGCAGCACATACCACATGGGCTCCTTTTTGTGCCAGCTTTTTTGAAAGGAATTCACCGATTCCGGACGAAGCTCCCGTGACGATAAACGTTTTTTCAGATAGGTTCAATTTGATCGGCTCATTTCGGGATACTGTTTACAA
>DQOT01000230.1 GCA_015658495.1 Fidelibacterota bacterium
AGATTATTATACCCGAATTGCGTTCCACGGTCCGTGAGTAAAATATTTTCACAACCAGAATCTGCCAGTTTTGCCACCACATTTATCATATCCCAAGGTGCCAAAAATTGACCTTTTTTAACATTCACCGGTTTGCTTGTTTTTGCCGCAGCCACCAGTAAATCAGTTTGCCGACATAAAAATGCAGGAATCTGTAAAACATCCACCACTTCTGCCACCAAAGTCGCCTGAACTGAATCATGAATATCCGTCAAAACAGGAAGCCCGGTCTCACTTTTAACATCAGATAAAATAGAAAGTCCTTCATTTATTCCTAATCCGCGAAAGGATAACATGGATGTACGGTTGGCCTTATCAAATGAACTTTTATAAATAACGGGAAGGCTAACTTTTTCGGAAATTTCCTGTATGGCATTCGCCATTTTCAGCGCATGATCGCGACTCTCGATGACGCACGGCCCAGCAATAAGGCCCAATGCGTCTCCGCCAAATTTTACTTGTCCAATGGAAACTATTTTCATGATTGTTGTTTCACGGCTGCTTTAATGAATTCGCGAAAAAGCGGATGTGCTTTATTCACTCGACTCTTCAGTTCCGGATGAAATTGGCTGGCCACAAACCAGTGATGATCCGGGATCTCGATGGTTTCCACCACACCCAAGTCTTCATTCACACCGGAAAAAACCAAACCGTTTCTCTCCAGTTTGCTGCGATATCTGTTATTTACCTCGTAACGATGTCGGTGTCGTTCGGAGATTTTTTTCTTCCGGTAGGCCGCATAGGTTTTGGTGCCTGATTTGATCTCACAATCATACGCGCCAAGGCGCATGGTGCCGCCTTTAATTTTGATAGCGCGCTGGGATTCCATGAGATCGATCACGGGAAATTTTGTATTTTTATTGAATTCGGTTGAGTTTGCGCCTGTCATGTCGCACACATTCCGAGCGAAATCAATCACGGCACATTGGAGTCCGAGACAAATGCCCAAAAATGGCACATTATTTTCCCTGGCATATTTTGATGAGAGTATCTTTCCTTCTCCTCCACGAGACCCAAATCCCGGAAGGAGCAAAATGCCATCCACATCAGCGAATGCCTTTTCAGCAGATTTGTCATCTTTGATCTTTTCTGTCCGGATCCATTTCACATTCACCCGAGCATTATTTTCCACTCCGGCGTGGATAAAAGATTCCATGACGCTTTTATAGGAATCAATCAATTCTGTGTATTTCCCGCACATGGCAATGGTAACATCATGGTCAGGATTCTTAAAATTTTGGATGAATTTTCTCAATTCTTTTAATCGTGGCTTTTTCTCAATTTTTAATCGTTCATTGATCAATTCGCCTGCATTTTGCTCATGCATCAAAAGTGGCACTTCATAGATGGTGGGGACATCCTTTCCTTCGATCACATGGTCCGGGCGGACATTGCAGAAAAGGGCAATTTTATCCCGTACGGATTGTTCAATCGCATATTCGGATCGGCAAAAGATCATATCCGGGGCCAGGCCAATTTCCCGAAGTTTCATCACCGAATGCTGGGTGGGCTTGGATTTTAATTCACCACTGGCTTTTACATACGGGAGCAAGGTTACATGAACCAGCATGTGGTTGTGATAGCCCACTTCCAATGATAATTGCCGAATCGCTTCCATGAAAGGCAGACTTTCAATGTCACCCACGGTTCCGCCCACTTCACAGATCACCACATCATATTTCTTGGGTGTATTCACTGCTTTGATGCGCTTAATAATTTCATCGGTCACATGGGGAATAACCTGAACCGTTTCGCCCAAATATTCTCCTTTCCGTTCCCGATCCAGAACCGTGCTGTAAATTTGACCAGCAGTTGCATTATTATTTTTGGTCATATTTTCATCGATGAATCGTTCATAATGCCCCAGATCCAGATCCGTTTCAGAGCCATCATCTAACACAAAAACTTCTCCATGTTGGTAAGGATTCATGGTTCCTGGATCCACATTCAGGTAAGGATCCAGTTTTAAAATGGTGACTTTCACACCAGCTTGTTTGAGTAAATATCCGATGGAAGATGCGGCGATGCCCTTGCCCAAACCGGACATGACTCCGCCCAAAACAAAAATATATTTGGTTGGTTTGGCTGCGCTCATTTATGCGTCCTGTTCAATTGTTTCGGATTCAGTGTCGTCCATCATTTTAGCGACTTTCTCTAAATCTTCTTTTGTATCCACCGCCCAGTGATCACAATTGGCGATCAGCGCACGAATAGAAAGGCCGTTGTCTAAAGCCCGCATTTGTTCTAATGATCTTTCGATCTCTCTTTCGGATGGCTTCAAAAGTGTGAATTGAAACAAAGCATTACGCCGAAATCCATACATGCCTATATGACGATACACACCTCCGATCTCAAGATCAAAAATATTCCGCTTGAATTCGATGGCATTTAATTCTTCATCCAGAATCGCTTTCACCACATTGGGATTCAAAAGATCACTTACAGTGAGTTTCCGGGTCACCACAGTGGACATCATCACCTTTGAATCATTAAATGTATCCACCATGCCATCGATCACCTTTGGATCCAATAATGGCCCATCGCCTTGAATATTGATCACGATTTCCGCATCTTCTATGCCTTGAATTACTTCCCCTACACGATCTGTACCGGAAGAATGGTCTGGTGATGTCATAACCATTTCAAAATCGAATTCAGCCAATGCTTCTTTTGTTTCTTCAGAATCGATGGCCAGAATCACTTTATCTAATTTTTCTGATTTCATGGTCTGTTCAACCACGTGGGCAATCAAGGGCTTCCCTGCCAACGGTACCAATATCTTCCTGGGAAAACGGATTGAACCGAGGCGGGCAGGAATAACACCAACAATCATTTATTTGGCTTTCCTTTTGTTTTTATAGGGGACACCTTTTGGACTTCCATGTTCAC
>DQOT01000067.1 GCA_015658495.1 Fidelibacterota bacterium
TATTATGAGGGTGAAGAATTGGCAACGGATGATAATGTTGAACCTCTACCTACCGAATTTGGAATCATGAAAATTTATCCAAACCCATTCAACCCAAGCACCACAATCCGGTTTGATACTCCGGTAGTAGAGACTCGATTTATCACGTCTCTACAAATATTTGACATAACCGGGCATTTGGTGGAAACGTTGATAGATGGAACAGCCGAACCGGGAACACATGAAATTCAATGGAATGCATCTAGGCAATCCAGCGGGATTTATTTTGTGCGGTTGCAAAGCCGTGAATTTGTGGAAACACAGAAAATTGTGCTGGTGAAATGAACTTTGCAGAAGAGATACTTTTCCGCCTACTGGCGGAAACTTCCGCAAAGGTATGTGTTGAAAACCATGTTGGTGAAACAATTAGTGAGCAGGGAGATTTTATGGATGTATACCTTGTTACCTTGTTTGAAAGTTGACGGTATCGAAAAATTAAAAGTTTAGATCAGATGATGGATAAAAAAACTGATAATCGAATTTAATTTTAACTTAAACTGCTTTCATGGAAACTAAATTTCCGTTTAACATTTATCTTTTCTTTCAGGAGTTGAAACAGGTATTGTAATTGACTAAATCACAACACCTTTTTTAAGAATGAGATTAGCAAATAGAGCTGATTCACATGTAGCCACAATAGCAAAAGCATCTCGAGATTGATCATAAAAATGTTCTCGAGAAATGGACGTCAATATTGAACGATCAGAATTGTTGTTTTGGAGAATGGTTTCAAATTTACTCCAAATGTGTGGCGAACTTGCGTCACCGGTATCCATGACAATGGCAAAATCATTCACAGATTCATCGATGGGGAAAAAAGAAATCATGGCTTGAAGTAAATCGCAAACACCATGCCCATCAGCACGAATAAGCCTTCCTGCATTCGATTCAGCGGGGAAATTCCCATCGGCTAAAACGATTTTGTCTCCATGTCCCATACTCATTAGAACATGTATTAAATCTGGGGATAGAATGGCAGGTATGTTTTTTAGTATAGGATCTCCTTTTTTAAATCACATTTAACTTTTTACCAACTTTAATAAAGGCCTTAATGGCAGTATCAAGATGTTCTTTTTCCATGGCTGCTGAAATTTGAACTCGAATTCGAGCTTCTCCTTTGGAAACAACAGGAAAATAAAATCCAATCACATAAATTCCTTCTATCAGCATTTCCGCTGCCATTTTTTGAGCCAAAACTGCATCATAAAGCATTATAGGGAGGATAGGATGAATCCCCGGTTTTAAATCAAATCCTGCTTCCTTCATTTTTTCTCGAAAATAGGCTGTGTTTTCTTCTAATTTATCCCGGAGTTCAGTTGTGGCGGACAGCATATCAAATACTTTTGATCCAGCCGCCACAATGGCTGGCGCAACTGTATTAGAAAAAAGATAGGGCCGAGATCGTTGTCTTAACAGATCAATGATCTCTTGTCGTCCTGTTGTGAATCCACCGGAAGCACCACCCAGCGCTTTTCCCAAGGTGGATGTGAAAATATCAATTTTATCCATAACGCCACAATGCTCCCCAGAGCCGCGCCCCGTTTTTCCAACAAATCCTGTAGCGTGGCTATCATCCACCATGACCATGGCATCGTATTTTTCTGCTAGCGCTGTGATTTCATCCAATTTGGCGATATAGCCATCCATGGAGAAAACACCATCCGTGGCGATTAGTCTTAATCGGGCGCCTTGCGCTTCCTTCAATTTTTCTTCCAAATCTTCCATGTTGCTGTTGGCGTAGCGGAAACGTTGCGCTTTGCAGAGACGAACGCCATCAATAATAGAGGCATGATTTAATGAATCAGAAATGATAGCATCTTCCGGTCCGAGAATGGTTTCAAACAATCCACCATTGGCATCAAAACAGGAGGTGTACAGGATTGTGTCATCGGTGCCGAAAAAGTCAGAGATCCTGGATTCCAATTCCTTATGGAGGTCCTGTGTCCCGCAGATAAAACGTACCGAAGCCATGCCAAATCCGTGGTCATCCATGGCGGACTTGGCCGCTTCAATAATGTCCGGATGATTGGCGAGACCGAGATAATTATTGGCGCAAAAATTCAGAACATCGCCACCATGAGCCGTGGCAATATCAACCCCTTGGGGTGTGGTGATGGTTCGTTCATTTTTATAGAGCCCATCCGCCTGAATCTGGGAAAGAATGTCTGTGTAATGTTTTCTAGAATTAATCATCTTATTTAAACACAGAGTTCACAAAGGTCACGAAGTAAAATAACTTGGAGAACTCTGTGCCCTTGATGTTTAATAACAATTACCATTCCAAGACAATTTTTCCGCATTGCCCCGATTCCATGATATCAAATCCATCCTGGAAATCATCCACGGATAATCGATGTGTCAGCACACCGGAAATATCCAAACCACTCCGAATCATCTGTGTCATTTTATACCAAGTTTCAAACATCTCCCGGCCGTAGATCCCTTTTATATGGAGTCCTTTAAAAATGATGTCATCCCAATTGATCTGTGTGGATTCGGGCAATAGCCCGAGAAGTGCAATTCGACCGCCATGGTACATATGCCCCAGCATGCTTTTAAATGCATCGGGATTCCCGGACATTTCCAACCCAACATCAAAACCGGTGACCATATTCAATTCCGGGTAACAATCCTTGATGGTTTCTTTCGAAATATTGATGGCTCTGGTTACGCCCATTTTTCGAGCAAGATCGAGTCGATATTCATTTACATCCGTGATGACTACATTCCGCGCGCCGACAAAATTACAGATCGCCACAGCCATTATACCGATAGGTCCAGCACCAGTGATGAGCACATCCTCCCCCACCATTTCATAGGATAGTGCTGTATGGGTGGCATTTCCAAATGGGTCGAAAAATGATGCAATTTCCGATGGAATATCTTCATGAATGGGCCAGACATTGGATTCAGGGATGACCAAATATTCTGCAAATGCGCCATCTCGATGAATCCCGACACCGATAGTTTTATGACAAAGATGTGTCTTACCGGCTCGGCAGTTCCTGCAATACCCACAGGTAATATGCCCTTCGGCGGAAACGCGATCGCCGGGCTTATAATGCGTTACACCGGGACCAATTTCTTCCACAATGCCAACAAATTCATGTCCGGTTGTAAGGGGGAGTTCCAAATTACGTTGTGCCCATTCATCCCATTTATATATATGGAGATCCGTCCCGCAAATAGCGGTATGTGTGATTTTGATCTTTACATCGTTGGTGCTGCATTCCGGAATGGGAACATCTTCAACCCAGATTCCACGTTCGGGAGATTTTTTTACAAGTGCCTTCATTTTTTAAATTTAAAATTTCTTCGATATTTGAATTCAAAATTTAAGATAAATAAAGAATGAATTTTTAAAATAAACGCAAAAGGGCGGTGCAAGAAAGTTATTCTTATTCCAAATTTTTTAAACCACCCCTAAATTTATTTTAAATAATGGTTTGGGATAATACGTCCCCTCCTTAGATAAGGAGGGGAAAATAGGGGTGGTTAGAAAAAAATATTTCACGATTTTATAAAAACCCTTTTTGCTTTATTTATCTCAATCATAAAAAATGCCACTATATTTTTCTTTGCGTCTCTGCCCCTTTGCTTTTAACCATTTTTTAGAAATTAGGGTATCTTGGTGACCTTAGTGGCTAAAAACTCCTCAAACGATTCTGAATCCAACCCTAAATTGCGTGCCCGATTTTTTCATATTTATCATGGCTACTGTATTAGCATTCACAAATCAAAAAGGGGGTGTGGGCAAGACCACATCCGCGGTCAATGTCGCATTGAGTTTGGCCGTGACAGAAGTGCGCACACTCTTAATTGATTTGGATCCACAATCCAATGCCACTACCGGTTTGTCCGATCTTTTCGAAAAGACGAATGGGTCCATTTATGATGTTTTACTCAGGGGCGATGGGATGAAAGATGCGGTTACTAAAACATCCTTTTCTCATTTGGATATTGTGTCTTCTACCCATGATCTGGTGGGCGCCGAAATTGAGTTGGTCAGCGTTATGGCGCGGGAATATCAACTTCAGAAAGCGTTGAAAAAAATTCGGAAGAATTACGATGTGATCATCATAGACTGTCCACCATCACTGGGATTGCTAACCATTAATGCACTCACAGCAGCCGATGCATTGGTGATTCCCATCCAATGCGAATATTATGCCCTGGAAGGATTGGGCCAATTGCTGAATACAGTTCGGCTGGTGCAGCGTCATTTGAATGAAAAATTAGAAATCGCCGGTATCCTCATGACTATGTATGATTCCCGGTTGAATTTGTCCAAGCAGGTCGTGGAAGAAGTTGATGGCTTTTTTAAGGATAAATTGTTTAAAACATACATCCATCGTAACGTCCGATTAAGTGAAGCACCGAGTTTTGGAAAACCAGCCCTTTTATATGATGCCAATTCCACCGGTGCGAGAAATTATATGAGTTTGACAGAGGAGATACTCCAACGTGTCAGTTAATAGATTAGGAAAAGGTTTGGAAGCCCTGATTCGCCCGGAAGCGGAACAAAAGAAAAAACCTTCCAAGAAACCAACCATTGCAAAACCAGGCGTAACGGAAATTCCTTTAAAAGAGATTCGACCGAATCCAAACCAACCCCGCCGGGATTTTGATGAGTCAGCATTGGATGAACTGGCTGCATCCATCAAAGAGAAAGGTATCCTAACACCTGTTACGGTTCGGGAAGTGGAAGATGGTTACGAATTGGTTGCTGGCGAACGTCGCTGGCGCGCATCGAAAAAATGCAGGAAAAGAACCATCCCAGCCTATTTGATCGCTGTAAAAGATGACGCAGAAATGATGGAAATGGCGTTGATCGAAAATATCCAGCGGGAAGACCTGAATTCGTTGGATGAATCGGAAGCATATGCGGTTTTGAATTCCAAATTTGAAATGTCTCATGAAGCCATCGCAAAAGCAGTGGGAAAGAAGCGAGTCACAGTTTCTAATTCACTTCGATTATTGAAACTTCCCCCAGATATCCGGAAAAGTTTAAGAAAAGGCGATATTTCAGCGGGACATGCCCGTGCCATTCTCCAAGCAAAAACCGGACCGGCTATGAATAAAATATGGAAAATAATCCTGTCAAAAGATTTAAGCGTCCGTGGTGCAGAAGCCTTGGTGAAAGCAGCAACCGAACCGCCCAAAAAGAAGAAAATTATTCTCACTAAAAAGTCACCCCAGATTCAGGCATTGGAAAACCAATTGATAGAAGTTTTTGGAACTAAAGTGAAATTAAAACCAGGGAAAAAAGGTGGTGCTATTGAGATATCTTATTTTTCTGATGATGATCTTGAACGCATTTTAGATTTAATCAATTCTATTTCCCGATAGTTCTGTGAAACCGGAAAAATACACCATCATGTTCATTCCGGATGATGAGTCCGGCTCCAAATCTTATCATTTATCTAAAAGAGCCATTCAATCTGGACTCACTATTGTGGCAATCCTTTTCATTTGCGTGTTAGGTGTTTTATTCTATTACGTCCCAAAAATTTCAGATTATTCAGAGTTGAAAAATCGGCACGATCAATTCGCTACAGAGCGATTAAACGTATTGGAATTGACCCGAGATTTGGAACGGTTGAGACAGATGGATAAATTGGTCCGTCATTCCTTAGGCTCAAAATTGGGGATTGATGACCGGCCTGTTGTATCCGATTCCATCACCGGCACTTTTTCCACAGCCAAAAACCAGGTTTCATTTATTGATAATATTCCTTCTGTTGCGCCGATCCAGGGATTTGTGAGCCAGGGATCGGGGAAAGCAGCACTCTTTATCAGAAAAACCCATCACGGCATTGATATTGTTGCCAAGGAAGGAGAACCCATTTTGGCGGCAGCATCCGGTGTTGTTGTCTATTCCGGTTGGAACTATGAATTCGGTAATTTGCTCATTCTTTATCATGGTGATGATTATTTCACCCATTATGGGCACAATCAGCAGAATTTAAAAAAGCAATTGGATACGGTCACTCGTGGAGAAGTAATCGGACTCGTAGGAAATACGGGTGTGTCTTCCGGACCGCATTTACATTTCGAAGTTTGGCAGGAATTCATGGCTATGGATCCATTGATCTATTTTCCGGAATACCGCGCCACAGATTTAACTTCTCTCCATGAGTAAGATCAATTTCCAGAATGTTCATACCATGATTGGAGCAGATGCCCGGATCGATGGACCTATCCGCCTCCAGGAAGGAATCATAATTTATGGCCAGATTCATGGCGACATTGTGACAGATGGCCCCGTCCGTGTTGCACAAAACGCTTTGGTGCAGGGGAACATTTCCGGAAGCCATATTCGGGTCGGGGGAACCGTTGTTGGAAATATTGCTGCCGATGGCCAGGTAATCCTTGGGAAAAAATGTGTTCTGAAAGGCGATATTATTTACCGGAAACTTCTCATCGAGGACGGTGCACAGTTTGAAGGGAAGTGTGATATTGTGGGTCGAGAGTCAGAAAAAACCAAATCATATTAAACTGTGGCAGGCAGGTAATAATGACGTGCATATTTTGAATGAAAATAATTTGGTTTAAATAAAGTTTTTTTAATAAACATGTAAAACGTAAATATGTAATAGACCGTGAGATAAGGGATAACTACGTTTTATATATTTACATATTTTTTCGGGAAATAATGATTTGAATTTTCATACGAACAACCGTCGCCGGAGTAATAGCCATGCCTGATCCTAAAAGCCGATCCGGTTTTGATATAGGACAATCACTGACATATTTTCAGAAAATTGTAAAAGAATCCGGTCCTGCTGCTTCTGCCTCATATACACTCTTGGCATCAGTGCTAGTTTTTACATTATTGGGCTGGTATATTGATTCGTCAAGCGGAACAAAACCGATGGGCATTTTAGTGGGTCTGGGTATTGGATTGATCACCGGTTTTTATCATCTGGCAAAAACGATTTGGAAGCATAAAAATTGAAATTATTTCTTTACGGTTTGGTGGCTTCTGCAGGTATTCTTGGATTGGCTGCGGGATTTTATCCTGAATATCAAATTGAACTGTTTTCGGGATGGATTCTCCCCGTTTTGGCAGGAGTGGTTACTGTTTATTTTGTATTGGATGCAGCTAAAAAAGACGCACAACTCGTCACAAAAACAATTGCGAAAGGGTTTGTAATAAAAATGATCTATTATGGTGCAACTATGCTCATTCTATTTAAACTATATTCTTTTGAACCGGTTCCTTTCATTTGTAGTTTTTCAGGCTTTTTTCTAGGGCTTCATGCACTGGAAGCGGTCATTATAGAAGACATTTCGAAGTAAACTAAATCTTAATCCAATTTAACCAATAGCAGTATGAGTGCAGCTGGAGTCGGGCACGCTTCTCAAAGTGTGATGGAACAGGTGGGACCCAATATCATCCACCACGTATCCAATTCCGATATTTCACATCCCCTTTTACATCTCCCAACACTCTTTGGGATTGATTTCTCTGTTACAAAACATGTATTTATGTTATGGGTTGTAGCTCTTTTGGTTGGGATCGCTGTTATCATCCCTGTTAGAAAATTTTTATCCAGTGACAGATCCACACCCTCAGGATGGATGAATGCTATTGAAGCCATTGTTCAGTTTATCCGGGATTCGATCGTTAAACCCAATGTGGGACCGAAATGGGTCATGACCTGGACTCCTCTTATCCTGACATTTTTCTTTTTTATTCTCTTTGCAAATGGGATTGGTATGATTCCCATCTTTGATGTTTTAGGCGCATTTAACCGATTTGTTTTGGGTGTTCCGGCATCAGATTCCCACAATATGATTAATCATATTCTTCACGGTGGTGTCACTGCCACAGCAAATTTCAATGTGACGGGAGCATTGGCAACAATTACATTTTTCTCAATCATGGTAGCTGGAACCATGGCTCACGGTTTTATTAATCATTGGAAAAATTTGGCGCCCCACGGATTGGCATGGCCCGTGTATATTATTCTGATCCCTATTGAATTGATAGGGCTTTTTGTGAAGCCATTTGCCTTAACCATGCGTTTGGCAGCCAACATGACCGGCGGGCATATTGCGTTGCTGGCACTTTTATCTCTCATGGCCATTTTTGGCGAAATGTTTCATAGCACAGTCGCAGGAATTGGTGTGGCGTTTGTCTCCATTCCTATCTCTGTCGCTATTTTAGCACTCGAAATTATTGTCGTTCTTGTACAAGCATATGTATTTACCTTACTTACATCTGTATTTGTTGGGATGGCAATTAATGTTCATCATTAATAAAAAAAGGATATAAACAATGGAAGCAACTGTATTTGTACCTATAGGATTAGGGCTCACAGTCATTGGAGCAGGACTTGGAATCGGCAAATTTGCCGCAGCTGCTGCAGAAGGTATCGCCCGTCAGCCGGAAGCTGCTGATAAGATCACTGGTGCCGTGAATTTACCACTCTTTCTTCTTGAAGGTGTTGCGATTCTCGCAGAAGTGTTCATTTTTTTAATGCTGATTCTTTAATCAGAAAGCCGTAAATAATTATGGATCAAATTTGGGGAATTCCTGGAGGCGAAGATCTGCATGAGTCAACAGAGGCTAATGGAGGTGCCAGTGCTCCGAACCCATTAGTCCAATTAGATCCGGGTCTGTTCATCTGGACAATCCTGACCTTTTTGATCCTGTTCTATGTTTTGGCAAAGTTCGCTTGGAAGCCCTTACTCACTGCATTGGAATCCAGGGAGAACACTATCAAATCTGCCCTGGAAGATGCAGAAAAAGCCAAGACAGAACTAGAACGGCTCAATGCTGAATCTGAAGAAATCATGGCCAAAGCACGGTCCGAAGCCCAGACCATCCGTGTAGAAGCGAAATCTGCGGCTGAAAAGATCAAGGCTGATGTGATGGTCCAGGCAGGCGAAGATGCGAAGAAAATTCGTGACGACGCTCAAAAACAGATCAATGTTGAAAAGGATAAAGCCATCCATGAAATTCGCCAGGAAGTGGTGAGTTTGACCATGATGGTGGCTGAAAAGGTCATTAGGAAGAATCTCTCCAAGGAAGACAATCAATCTTTGATTGAAGACTCCATTCAGCATCTAAAAGGATATGACGCTTAAACAAACCGCAAAACGTCTCGCCAATGCTCTTTACTTTGTTTCCGAACAGAATAATGTGTTGGATCCAGTTCATAGTGGATTAACCACGGTGAATGACCTGGTGAAAACAGATTCCCAATTTCGGGCATTTGTGCAATCCAAACGAATCTCCGGTGAGAATAAAACCACTATCCTGAATAATGTAATGGGCGATGCAAGTCACCCCTTGGTGGGCGAACTTCTCTCTCATTTGCAAGGGCGAAAGGCAACCGCCATTTTGCAGGATGTGACCAACTTGTTTAACCATCGATTCAAGGAAGGGAAAAATATCGTTTCTGTAAAGGGGACTGTTGCCAGCGAAATGAGCGCAGAAGAAAAATCATCGTTGAAATTCTCGTTGGACCAAATCCTTGGAAAAAATACGGACCTGTCTATAGATGTTGATGAGGCTTTAATTGGCGGAATCAGACTTCGAATCGAAAATACATTCCTGGACGCTACAGTCCAGAACCAATTGCAGACACTCCGAACGGAAATGTTGCGATCGTAAAAAATTTGGAAATTATGGATATACAAACTGATCAATTAACAAAGCTACTTCGCGAACAGATCGAGAAATTCGATGGTTCCATTGATGTAGCAGAGGTTGGAGAAGTGATAGAAGTGGGTGACGGTGTTGCCCGGGTCTCCGGTCTTGAAAATGTAATGAGTTCTGAATTGGTGGAGCTGCCAAATGGTGTATTCGGGATGGCATTGAATCTTGAAGAAGACAATGTGGGTCTCGTGCTCTTTGGTGAAACGCGACTGGTGAAAGAAGGCGACCTGGCAAAA
>DQOT01000218.1 GCA_015658495.1 Fidelibacterota bacterium
ATTAAATCCGCAGTAATTGCTGTATCCCTTACAACCTGGGGGCTCAACGCCCAAACGTTGACTGATTTCATAGGCGATTGGACTGGCGTGGAAAATCTGCATAGTACTACAACATCCTATGAGAATAAAAGTATTTCTATCCTAATATCTGAAGGCGGAGACAGAGAAAACTTCTTGATCTATACATCAACGTCTGATTTCATCTATGACCAGAGCTTGGACTGGGCCTATCATTATGTTGGCTATGATAAAATGACCAATCAACTCATATTCTTGAGACGGTGGATCACACCTATTGGAACCATTGGTTTTGAAGAATTCCTTTATAATGTTATAGAGTGGAATTACGATTCCTTTGTTGCCGAATATCAATCTGAAAACGGTGAAACCCACCACGAAATCAGAGTGACATTGAATACCCTCGAATTAGATGAAATACTTCCTGAAAAAATTTCACTCAATCAAAATTTCCCTAATCCGTTTAATCCATCCACAACAATTACTGTAGAATTAGAGAAGGGAACCGACGGAATCCTTGTTATTTATAATGTGAATGGACAAACGGTAAAAACATTGCATAAGGGGTTCATTAATTCTGGAATTACTTCATTCCAATGGGATGGGGGTGATCAGGCTGGGTTTTCAGTGAGTGCAGGAACCTATATCTATCGTTTATTGATTGATGGCTATACTCAATCACAAAAAATGGTACTCCTTAAGTAAGTATCATTCCTTTTTAAACACTACATTTTTCAAAAATCATGAAACTCTTTAAGCGCTTTACTCCTATCTTTGTATCTATTTCTGTAATCTTTGCAACTTGGTTCGATGATATCCCAAGAACAATTACCCAACCCAATGGGGAAATCATTGACTGTTTTGTAACCGGCGACCAATATGGAAGAAGACTCCATGATGCCAATGATTTCACCATGATCATGAACCCGGAAGATGGATATTATTATTATGCTTATTCAGACTTTAATGGTGACTTGATTCCATCTGACCTGGTTGTAGGCCATGGAGACCCGGAAGCCTATGGGTTGACCTCTGGCCTCTCCATCAGTTTGGAAGAATATCAGCGTAACAAAACTTTTTATCATAATCCCGAATCCTCCCGTGAAACGAGAGATGCACCCACATCCGGGGTAATTTCACAGATCAATGTTTTCATTCGTTTTGTTGATGATCCGGAGTTTATTCAGCCACGATCTTACTATGATGCCGTTTTTCAAACAGATGAAGATGAGCCATCCTTACGTCATTACTTCTGGGAAGTCTCTTATAATACACTGTTGGTGAATACATACCATTTCCCTGAAACGACAGATGATATCAATACGTCATATCAAGATCTACATCCCAGAAGCTATTATGAGCCCTATTCAGGGACTAATCCCAATGGATATCAGGACAGTAATGAACGTACCCAACGTGAACATACTTTATTGGCCAATGCACTTAATTCCATTGCCAGTCAGGTATCTCCTTTATATGATATTGATGCAAATGATGATGGGATGGTTGATGCTGTTTCTTTTGTGATCTATGGCGGGCCGGGAGATTGGGCAGACCTGCTATGGCCGCACCGTTGGTCACTTTATACCCAAACGGTCATGATAAACGGTGCTCAGGTATGGGATTATCTCTTTATGCTATCAGAATCCTGGTATTTCAATGTTGGAGTGCTTTGCCACGAATTTTTTCATGTATTGGGTGCACCCGACCTTTACCACTATGATGGGGGTGGAGCTCCCGTAGCCGTTGGCGGATGGGACGTTATGGACGCCAATACCAATCCTCCTCAATACCCATCTGCTTTTATGAAATGGAAATATGGCGATTGGCTGGATGACCTTCCCGAAATTACCGAAAGTGGTACTTATTCGATCAATCCATTGCAACAACAGGAAAATGCAATTTATAAAATCGCCTCTGCTAATTCCGAAACAGAATATTTTGTTGTTGAATATAGGAGGAAAGAAGGCCTTTATGACATTAATACACCGGGAAACCGAAATGGTCTAGTCGTATACAGAATTAACACATCAGCGGGGAATGGGAATGCCCAAGGCCCCCCCGATGAAATTTATTGTTATCGGTCCGGTGGCACCCTCACGAACAACGGTAGTTTTGATTTAGCACCCTACAGTTCAGATTATGGACATACATCCTTAAATGATGGGACAAACCCGGCCTGTTTCCTCTATAATAGTGGGAATGGCGGCGATGGCGGACTAAACATGTTAAATGTTACCAGTGCAGATGAATCCATTTCATTCACCGTGTCTTTTGGTGTACCGGAGATTGAAGTGAATCCAGGTGAACTCAATTTTAATTTAACCTCTGGAGATTTTGAAAATCAGACCGTGACACTCACCAATGTTGGAGAGGCGGAAACCCAATTGAATTATTCCATAAATGTAGCAGGTGATATACCCTTTACGAACCCGCAGGGGGGACCTGACGGAGGGAATTATTATTGGACTTCCTCAGCAGAGGAACCAGGGATGGAATATGAATGGATCGACATCGAGGATAATGCCACTCAACTCAACTTTACCCATAATGACTTATTTGCCGACAGTCCGGTTGAATTGCCTTTCGAATTTGAATTTTTTAACGAATCATATAATTATGTTGAAGTCAATGCCAACGGTTGGCTGGGATGGAACAGTCAAAATGAAAATGCATGGTTGAATAGCGACCTACCCTCGCCCAGTGCACCTCGGCCGGCCATATTTGGATTTTGGGATGATCTCAATCCAAATAATGAAAACGGAAATTCTTATTCATCCGGAAATATTTATTACCATGTCAATCAGGATCGAGCAGTTATCTGGTACCATGATGTGGTTCGGTGGAATCCTGATGATTGGGGACAATTTGATTTTCAAATCGTCTTGTATCCTGATGGCTCCTTTGCTGCAAATTACCGAAATATGGAAGGTGTCCTGAATTCCGGCACCATTGGATTCCAGAATAATGATGGCAATATGGGTACGCAAATTGCTTCAAACGAAGTTTATATTTCCAATGAATTCAGTTGGGATGCGGCTCAAGCAGAACAGGACGTCTCTTGGATAATTTTGTCTTCGAGTTCAGGTGACTTGTCCGGGGTACTCTTTGGTGGAGAATCCACCGAAATTTATGTCCAGGTTGTAACGAGTGGAATGGATCCAGGCCTTTATACCGCGAACATCAATGTAACTGCTCCAAATTTAGATCCTACCAGTATTGGTGTAAACCTGTTTGTCTCCGGAGATAATACAACACCAACCCTCCCGAATATTGATATTTCATCATCAGAAAATGGTATCGTGGATTTACCGGATGATGTGGATCCTCTGTTCAGCAATGTGGCTTCCAGGTACACTCATATTATGGCACCTAATGGCGATTTGATCCAATTTCTGATCCAGGATGATTTCACAGTTACGCAAATTTTACACGCCCGCCGCGTGCTTGAATCTTATCTCACAAACATTCCGGGGAGCGACTGGGGCAGTGACAAATCGAATGTTGCCAACGCCATGGCAGCCAGTAATGCAATTATGTTTCTTTTGAACGATGAGGACGAATATGAAAATCCCGATCTCTGGGCGCTTTTTGACGCCGGTGTGAATGGGCAGGATCTTCTCGCCATAGAAGTTTTTCCAGAGGGTGCCGCGGAATACATGAACAGTACTGAACGGGATGCAAGCTACGAAGAAATTTTACATTTTGTCCATGGATTTGGAATTCAGTTGGCCTTGCCTGCTATGCAAACCGTTCTCGAATCAGCCATGGCAACTGCCATCAATAATGACATTTATAATCCATTAAATGATCTGCCCGAAGAGGATTATGACGAAGAATACCTGGCCATGGGCCTGGAATGTTATTTTGGAATTTGGAGCCATGATCCCAATGGTGATGGGTATAGCGGTGACCAGGAATATGCCTTTATAACCCGGGAAGCCATGGAAACAGGCGATCCTGCCTTATTCAATATCATCAATGGCTTTGCAGGAGAAACTTGGGAATACACCGCTGTTTTACCCGTGGGTTTCAATTCCGATTTTTACCTGAATTATCAAGGAGGGTTGGATTATACCTATCGCTCCCAATACCTGAAAAATTTCATCACATCCGGAGATCAATCGATCAACTATTATGGCAATGATTATCCCAATGAAATTGCTGGTAACAACGGTGATAATCAATTTACCGGTTTCGGTGGTGATGATATACTCACAGGTGGAGATGGCTTGGACAGGGCTATTTACCAGGGTGATTATAATTATTATACTGTTCTGCCTCCATTTGTAACATGGGATTCGTCTTTCCAGATCATTGATCTATATCCCAATCGTGACGGAACCGACCATCTGTATGATTTTGAAGAAGTTGAATTCAATGGCATCATTTATTTGCTGTCAGACTTATTGGAAATGAATTCGAATGATCAATACCCTACAGAATTGTCGCTAGGATCTCCCTATCCAAATCCATTTAATCCTGCTACATCCATCTCCTTCGATATTGCCGAAACCGGGCAAATTCATTTGGCTGTATATGACTTGAATGGTCGGTTAATCCACACGCTTAAAAATGGCGTAACCGAACGTGGACATTATGCAGTGATTTGGGATGCAAAAGATGAAAATGGCATTGGTGTTTCTACAGGGATTTATTTTATTAAGCTCAGCTCCTCATCCTTTCTTAAAACCCAAAAGATTCTCTTCCTGAAATAATCTTCTTTACGTGTGAGTAATATCACACTTTTTTCCGTTTTCCAATTGAGTTGGGAGAAGTCCATCGTCCGCACGGAGATGGCTAATTATTTCTAACTCATTAATATAATTGAAATAAGGAGACAGAAAGTCATGAACCTTAAACGGAAAACACAATCTGGTTTTACTATGATTGAAATCATGGTTGTGGTTGTCATTGTAGCGATCCTTGCTGTGATTGCATTACCTACCTATTTAGACTATGTTAAAAGTTCCTATGCCTCAGAAGCCCGGACGGTGATGTCCAATATCAATAATGCGTCCAAAATGTTTTTTCAGACCAAAGGGCAATGGCCGGGGGAAGTTGAAGAATTAGAGCGTGCAGGACAATTGGATTTGAGTCGTTCAACCAAATTGAAATGGTCTTTTCGTATTGAATTGAATGACGAAGGCGGGCGCATTACAGCCACCAGCACAGAAGAAATGTCTGGCGGTGCTGGACATGAGGTTGTCTATGATGCAGACAACGGAAAATTTACCGGATACGGTTCACCTGAAGGAGAATAGTCCTTTATGGATTTAAACAAACTTCTCGCTTACTCCGTTGATAGTGGCGCATCGGACCTTCACTTGAGTGTGGGATCCATTCCCATGGTTCGTATTAATGGAACCATGCAGCCGCTGAATATGGATCCGCTTAAGCAGGAAGATATGGAATCCATCCTGCCACAGGTCCTGGATAAGGATCAAATTAAGAAATTTGAAGAACGGAAAGAGATCGATTTTTCTGCAAGTCTTGCGGGGAAAGGACGGTTCCGGGTCAATTTCTTTAACCAGATCAAAGGATTGGCCGGCGTCTTTCGTACCATCCCTGAAGTGGTAAAAGACTTTGATGATCTTGGGATCCCGCCCGTCCTGAAAAACCTGGCATTATTAGACCGTGGTCTTGTCCTTTTGACGGGGCCGACCGGTTCGGGTAAAAGTACAACCCTGGCTGCCATGGTGGATCATATCAATACGCAACGAAAATGCCATATCATTACTATTGAAGATCCTGTCGAGTATTTCCATCATACCAAGGAAAGTTTGATCAACCAGCGTGAACTGGGCGCCAATACACATAGTTTTGCCAACGCCATGCGCTCTGCACTCCGGGAAGATCCTGATGTGATCCTGGTGGGTGAGATGCGTGACCTTGAAACCATAGCATTGGCCTTAACAGCCGCCGAAACAGGACATTTGGTTCTGTCAACCCTGCACACCTCCAATGCAGTGAAAACCATTGACCGTATCATTGATATTTTTCCATCAGGTCAAAAGAGCCAGATACGTTCCATGTTATCTGAAAGTCTAGAAGCAGTGATCGCACAAAAATTGCTGAAAACCAAGGATGGCAAAGGTCGGGTTCCAGCCTGTGAAGTTATGATTGCCAATACGGCTATCCGGAACTTGATTCGCGAGGATAGAATCTACCAAATTCCATCCATCATTCAGTCTGGTGGAGTTGAAGGGATGCAATCATTGGATCAAGATTTACAGCGATTGGTTACACAGGGCAACATCGAAAGAAAAATGGCCCAGAATATTGCCGAAAATCCAAAACTTTTCACCCAAAACGTATTATAATCTATGAATATTAAGCAAACAAGTTCAGGCGTAACCTTTATTGAAGTCATGACGGCCACCGTTATTATTTCCATTGCTTGTATTGGTCTGCTCATGGGTATTGTGCACGCCAGAAGTGAACTTCATGCCTTGGAAGTTAAAGAACGGGCAACGGAAGAATTGCTCAATTATATGGAATATTGGAAAGGAAGAGTGGCAGATGGTCAATTGTCTCCATCAGAACGTGCCGGCGATCTGGATGGAAAAGAAATATATTTAGTGGGTTCCCAAGGTAAACGGTACACACTTAAAGCACAACTCTATTATGAATTAAATCAGTTAGACAGACATACAAATTACGGCGTTACAGATTTCAAACGTTATGAACTTATTTGCTGGATACAATGGAGTGACTTTTTCGCAACACCCCCGAGTCGGTATGCTGG
>DQOT01000238.1 GCA_015658495.1 Fidelibacterota bacterium
CACCCTGTCCACCCTTCTATTTCTCGGCTGGGATTTTCGTACCGCTATCCTGTTTGGCACCTTAATCATTGTAACCGGACCCACTGTTATTTCTCTTTTGCTCAAAAGGGTTCGAATTCATCACGGCGTCAGTACGGTCCTGGAAGCCGAGGGTATTCTGCTGGATGCCATCGGTGCTATAGTGGCTGTGGTTGCATTGGAGATCGCTATCAGCCCATCCGGATTATCATTGGTCAAAGGCCTTTTTCATATAATTTCCAGATTGGCGGTTGGCGCTGTTTTGGGGATTGTCGGTGGCGGTTTATTGACTTTGTTGTTCCGGATTAGAAAATTAGTTCCGGAGGGGTTGGAAAACGTTTTTATTCTGAGTTGGGTGTTCGCTTTGTTTCAACTCGCCAATGCGGCAAGCCCGGAAAGCGGCATCGCAGCAGTGACCGTTGCCGGGATGACCATCGGAAACTCGAATACCTATATCCAGCGGGAATTGTTGGAGTTCAAGGAACAATTAACGGTACTCATGATTGGGATGCTGTTTATTCTTTTGGCAGCAGATGTTCGTATCGCTGACATCCAAATGCTGGGATTGAAGGGCATCCTGACTGTTCTGTTTTTAATGGTTGTTATTCGGCCCCTGTCTGTTTTTTCCGCCACAATCCACTCTGATTTGGACACACGCCACAAATTACTTTTGTCGTGGATCGCGCCTCGGGGAATCGTGGCTGCAGCTGTGGCATCCTTGTTCGCATTCGAATTGAATCAACATGGGTACGATGGAACCCAACTCCGGGCTTTGGTATTTTTACTCATCACCATGACAGTTATATCTGCGGGGCTCACAGGCGGTTGGGTATCTTCCCTGCTGGATCTCAGGCGAAAAAGTGAATCGGGCTGGATCATCCTGGGTGCACATGAGGTGGCGAGGCTCCTTGCACGATTGTTGAAACAGGGCGGGAATGAAGTGATTTGTATTGATGAAGATCCCAATGCTTGTCGATTGGCAGAAAATGAAGGGGTCAAAGTTTTTTACGGCAACGCTTTGGGAGAAAGAACCCTACAACGTGCGGAACCAGATACCCGGAAAGGGATCATTGCCCTGAGTGGGAACGAGGAGGTGAATTTTATTTTTTCCCAAAGAGCAAAATATTTCGGCAAAGAAATGACCATCCTGACAGGAATCAAGCGACGGGACGAGGGAATTACGTCCAAAATGGTGTCAGAAACAGGCGGACGAATCCCCTTTGGCCGACCGGTGGATATTGATCTGTGGTCCACCTGGATCCGGAAGGGATTTACAAAATATTCATCATTTCAAATGGGTGAAAATCCTGATTTCGATTTTACCGATGAGACCATGGTCGGTGTCCTTCTCCCGCTGGTGTCTGCGCGACCTGGGTCTTTGATTCCGGTTGATGACCATCTCAAGATTAAGAAAGGAGATTTTGTGACCTTCCTGATCAATGTCCAAAAAGAGGATGAAGCGGATACTTGGTTGAAGTCACACGGATTTAATCCTGGAAATGTTTCAGAGCCGGGAATGGCGCTTTATGCACAGTTGCACGACATTACTTAGACGTCATTACAAGTCTGCATGCTGGAGGGCTGGCAGGCGATGATAAAACCAAAATGTGTTGGCGTAATTGTTTAAAACATAAAAAGTAGTTATGCTAATAACAATGTTGGTTTAAACACAAAGTACCCGGAGATCACCAAGAAAAAACTCTGTGTCTCTTAGTCCTTTTCGCGTTTGGTCGTTAAAAAGATGGTGGTCATTCAGAGCATTTTAGATTTATCCAAAATAGTAATTGCACTTTATATAAAATTGGTATTCGGTATAATCCTTATTTCCCAATTATCGAAAAAATCTTCTTTCTGAAATCCTTTGGATGAACAATCTCATCCGCGTGGCCATGGTCTTTTAACCAATTCACGGTTTGGAACCCGGGAGATGTTTTCTTCCCTGTATATTGTTCAATCACACGCTTTCCGGTAAAGCCAATATGCCCTGCATTATATTCGAATAATCGTTGTCCGCGACTCCCGATCCCAATGGCCACACCACCCAGCGTTGGATCCGTGATTAATGTCACAACCGGGAGTCCTGCCCGTTCCACCCTGCTTATAGCCAATTGTGCTTTGGGGATACTCACCATAGACGAACAGCCCTCATGCATCCTGGCACCACCACCACAAGCCTGAAAAATCATGGGTACTTTTTTATCAATCGCGATATGAGCAGCTCGCCAGACCTTCTCTCCGGTACTCATGCAAAAGGAACCACCCAAAAACCCAAAATCCGTCGTACATAAAACCACATCTCTTCCAAGGATGGTTCCGTCCCCCGTGATCATGGCACTAACTAATCCTGTCTTGTGCCGAGTTTCCTTTAATTTTTCAACATAACCGGGAAACCCGAGAATATCCTTATCCGCAATGAATTTTGTGGCTTCGTGTTCTGTGAATGAATTCTCATCTACAAGCCATTGGATGTAATCCCAGGCGGATGGACGCACATACCGGTGACCGCATTTTTCACAAACAAAATTTTCTTTTTCCAATTCTGAAAAAGATACAGGATCGTAAAAATGTTTACCGTTTTCATCATAACATTTTTGATGTCTTTTGATATAGCCATTGGATTTCGGTTTTGGAATTCGGGAAACCGGCCGATGAAATGATTCTAATTCATTGGGCTCTATCTCATGCCAATGACCCATTTTATTCCATCTCTCGATCCGATTTTTATAAACGGCATTGCCGTTAAAATCAGAAAATTGAGAGACATATTTTTTCAGAACATCTTTAACTGATTCAAATGTCTCACTCCTGTTCCGATGTGCAGGACCATGGGGTTCCGGAATCAATTCATCCACGATCCCATGGGTAAACCCTTCCCGCGCAGTGATTTGTGAAATCTCCGCAGCTTCGTTGGCTCGGGACCTGGTGTGAAATAAAATGGATGAACATGCTTCCGGAGAAATCACCAAATAGGTGGAATTTTCTAATGCCAAGGTCACATCTGTCCCTGTTAATGCAATGGCACCACCTGAGCATGCACGATTAATAATGATAGAAATTGTGGGTACTTTTACATCTGCCAAAGCATGGATCGCATCACCAATCCGCCAGGCAATTCCATTGGCTTCGGATCGTTCCGTAGGGTCGGCTCCCGGTGTATCAATAAAAATAATAATTATTCGGCCCTCTTCTTCCGCAAGTTGAATCGCTTTTACAGCTCTTTCATAAGAAGCAGGAACCGGCATACCATGATTCCATTTTTGAATTTGGACCGGTTCCATCATGGCTTGTCGGATTTTTTCATAATTGGAAGATGGGCCACTTTGTTGCCCCACCAACATGACAGGAATTCCATTTAATATTGCGCGATGAGATTGAATTAAACAGGCACCAAATTCACCAGACTCAAAACAGGGATTTACATTTTCGAAAACAAAAAGATAATCGAGATACTTGGGCCGCTCGGGGTGAAACGACAATTCATACTTTTCATATTCCGAAAGGTTGTCAATGGATTCAGGGGAATAGTTGAATCCATTTTTTTCAAAAGGGAGGAAAAATCGGATCTGTTTCAAGAATTCCTAAGCCAAATTATCAGCAACAATATCCGCAACATCCTTCACCA
>DQOT01000064.1 GCA_015658495.1 Fidelibacterota bacterium
AAAAGATCATTGATTATGCAGTCCAGTCTGAAGTTCGTCCCTTAAAATCATTGGTGAAAACCGGTTTTGTAGAAGAACTTTCCACCAACAGTCCTGCTCCCGGTGGCGGAAGTGTTTCCGCTTTAGCTGGATCTCTGGGTGCGGCATTATCATCTATGGTGGCAGCCTTGACTCACGAGAAAAAAGAAATGCTGGACAGTAAACCTGAAATGGATAGAGTCGGGATGGAATCCCAAGCACTAAAAGATCGGCTCGCTTATTTGGTGGATGAAGATACACACGCATTCAACAAATTGATGGATGCCAATCGCTTACCGGCTACAAATGATGAAGAACAAACAGCCAAAAATGAAGCCATTGAGATTGCAAACAAATATGCCATTGATATTCCTATGGAGACGGCTGAAAAATGTTTTCGTGTGATTGAATTGGCAGAAATATTGGTGGAAAAAGGCAACCCTAATTCTGTATCAGATTCAGGCGTTGCGGCAGAAGTTGCACTGGCAGGTGTTCGAGGTGCATGTATGAATGTGATGATAAATATTCCCGGTGTTGAAGATGAATCCTATTGCAATGAAAAGAAGAATGCGGTGAATGATTTAATCGAAAAAGCTGAATTGCTGCAAAAAGTCGTATTTGAAAAAACAATGAACGTAATTAATAAATAAAGATGAAAAAAGAGGCAGGAAAGTTGAAACACGTTTTTTCAAATTTCATCTTTCATATTTCACATTTTACAAAATGATTAAAGCATTATCAGAAGATCTTAGGAATAAAATTTCCGCCGGTGAAGTGGTGGAACGACCTGCGTCGGTTGTAAAAGAATTAATTGAAAACAGCTTGGATGCTGGTGCCACTGAAATTTCCATCGTTGTTGAAAAAGGTGGACACCAAACCATCCAGGTTCGGGATAATGGCAGTGGCATGTCACCAGAGCAATTGCCGTCTTCTGTCCTGCGATATCATACAAGTAAAATTGCCACATTGGATGATCTATTTTCAATCACCACGTTAGGATTTCGCGGAGAAGCATTGGCCAGCATTGCCTCCGTTTCAGAAATGTTGATCTTGTCCAGTAATGGCACTGGGGAAGGAGCGGAACTCCCAATTGTAGATGGTAAACCAGGGGAGATTCAACCTGCAGCCGAAATTGGTGGCACAGAGATCACAATCCGTAATCTTTTTTACAATACACCGGCACGGAAAAAATTCCTTAAAACTCCCAGGACCGAACTAAGAAAAATAGTGGATGTGGTGCGCCGGTTTGGATTAGCCTTTCCGGAAGTTTCATTCAAACTGGTTTCGGATAACAGGGATATTTTTCATGTAAAAACCGAAAATCTGGAAGATCGGATCGATAATTTATTAGACCCTACCTATTCTCGGAATTTGCTTCCAATCAGTTTGGTAAAAGGTGATTATGCCTTCTCCGGATTTGTTGGCAATTTGAATTTGGTTCGATCCCGTCCGGGAGAGCAATATCTCTTTTTGAATCGGCGGTTTATTAAAGACAGACTCATGAATACTGCTGTTTATGGTGCGTATGAATCATTGGTAAAACGGGGCGAATATCCATTTTTTGTGATCAATCTTATTTTACCAACGGATCAAGTGGATGTGAATGTGCATCCTATGAAAACGGAGGTCCGGTTTAAGGATGAATGGCGTGTTTTTCACGTTTTAAAAGCTGGCGTGAAAGATGCGTTGCGATCTGTGCTGGATACAGTACCTGGATTTAATCAATCATTTGAACAAACATCACGACCCAGTTTTGGGGATACCCCGTTTCCTGGACAAAATTTTCGTTCTCCGGCAGAAACGATACCAACCAATCCCAATCAAGGCAATATGGATTTTTCAACGTCGAGGCCGGCACATCAGAATCTAGAACGTGCTAAGGATTACGCCTCTCGATTAGCGGAATCGCCTACTGAGTCGCCGGAAACAATTTCAACCGAACATATTTGGCAGATTCATAAAAAATATATCGTTTCAGAAATAAATAGCGGTCTTGTCATTATTGATCAACATGTAGCCCATGAACGCGTATTATACGAAGAAGCAATCAAAGCGTTTGAGTCCACTTCCATGGCATCCCAAACCATGCTTTTCCCGGAAGTTTTGGAGTTCTCTCCAGACGATTTTGATGGACTTTTAGATGTGCTCCCATATTTAGAAAAGATTGGGTTCAGAATTAAGAAACAGGATGAAACATCGATTCGAATTGATGCGATCCCATCTGAAATGGCATTGGGGAATGAACGGGCTGTGATTCGTGAAATCCTGGATAATTTCCTGAAGGAGCAGAAACAGTACAGTTCATTCCAGGAAGGGTTGGCAGCCATGTTCGCTTGTAAGGCTGCCATCAAGGCTGGGGATGCACTTACGCGGGAAGAGATGCAGGAATTGGTGAATCGCTTGTTCGCTACAGAACATCCTTATTATTGTCCCCATGGACGACCGATAATCGTGCAAATGTCATTGGATGAATTAGATGGTCGTTTCGAACGGCACTGATCTTTTTAAAACACACAGCACACAGAGTTCACAAAGAAAAATTAAAAGACCTTGGAGTTCTTTGTGAACTCCGTGTTTAAATCCTATTTTTTCTTCACCGACTCATAGTGTTTGATATATTCATCCACGGGGAAATCATGAATGAGACCAACAATTGTATCCAATGGAATTTTCTCTAATTTCGTGAATCGGATACATGATTTTCCCATATTAGGCTTAACACCCATTTCTTTGTATGCCTTCAGAAGTCTCTCCTGTTGTTCTGGCACCATGTAACATCCCATCATATAAATCGCCATATGATTTTTTTGTGAGGCGAGTGCAGCAATTCCCAGCGGTTGTTTATTATAGGTGTCCGGATAGGTTTCTAAGGGAATCTCATAGGAAATCATACCCCAATTCATGGATTCCACATAACCACCGGGTAGATTCTCTAATATTTTATCTCTAATTGTTGAAATTGCTTCCCGGCGGTCTTCCGGAAGTTCATTTAAATAATCTTCTATAGTTGTTGCTTTACTTTGAACCATTATTTATTGTCATCTAATTAATTATTTCATTGTTTCAGAATAACTAGTGGTGAATTTGCTTTCTACATAATCGCCAAAATGAAAAGGTTCATATTGTGGTGGATTCTCTTTATCACAAAATTTGTCCAGAGGAACAACCACTGTATCAAAATTGGGCTCAAAAAAGAAGGGGAGAGAAACTCGTGTTGTATTTCTTGGTGGAATAACCCGATGCACATTTGCCTTATAATGATCATTGGTCCATCGTTGGATCATGTGCCCGATATTAATAATAAATGTTCCAGGAATCCGAGGAGCGCTCACCCAATCATTGGCGGCATTTTTCACTTCAAGTCCCTCCGCATCATCCTGCAATAACATAGTTAGAAATCCATAATCGATATGCGCACCAATTCCATCACCCGCATTTTCTGCTAATTCATTATCATAAGGTGGATAATTTAACACTCGCATGGAACAGTGAAATTGATTCATAAATGGCGCAAAAAAGGTTTTATCCAGTCCAAGGCTCAGTGCCAATCCTTCCGTGAGTTTTCTCCCTAAAACGATCATGAAATTCCAATGCCTGTCCAGAACTGATTTGAAAAACGCAGGGTTTTCCGGCCATTGATTGGGGCCCATTAACTGTTTTCCTGTAATAACATCTGGATGATCGCGAGAAAGGTCCAAGCCGAAATCAATACATTCATGCCAATCATATTTATCATTGGTGAGTTCTTTACCCAAGGGTGTGTATCCACGATAATTGTCTGATTTACTGATATGGATTTTCATTTTTTCTTGGACTGATAAGTCGAAAAA
>DQOT01000345.1 GCA_015658495.1 Fidelibacterota bacterium
AATTAATAGATCATATTTCTGAATGGCGTATAAAGACCCTTGTCCAATTTCCGGTATTGGTATCGGTGCAAAAGGCATGCCCAGATTTTCAGTCAATTTTTGGATATTCAAAACGTGAATCAGAGGCATATTCTGCTTTACAAATTTAACGACAGTCCCTTCGATTCCTCCTTTTCGGGAAATAGCTTCAATATCATGTCGATAAACGACTCCAGGCGGAAGCAATTTTAAATTAAAGCCCGTACCTAAACTGGCAACACCACCAACCACATTCACCACTGCTTTGTAATTATTATTCCCAAAATGTGCCATGCGCTGTTGAATATTATCCCGGAGACTTTCCCCTTTGATTAACGGCATTTCATGTTCGGAAATATTATCAGTGATTAATTCACGACCTTTGGGGCTCAATAATCTTCCTTGATCATTCCGACCGCCAATGGAGGCAGCTATGGATCGTGTAGAAATAAATTCGTAATCAAATAATAATTTTTCAATATCCAGCCAGGTCATTTCCGGATCATTGGCTCCCCATTGGGATGCACCGATGGATGTTATAACTAAAGGATGAATATTCATAGCATCACAGGCAATGAGCATGGCCATATTGGCTCCCGGCATGGAACCGGTGAGCATAACTGCTATTGTATCTCCCGACTGCAATCCGGCTTGATCCAATAGTTCCACCATAGCAGCAGCGAAATTGGGATCCAATGTGGTTAATTTTGCATCAAGGTCACCTTCATCTGTGGTGGTTAAACTGAATTGTGAACCAACCAATCCTGTTTCGTTGGGATCATTTTCAATATCCACAAATACACCTTTTTCCAAACGAACTTCTTTTAGCATCTCCATGGCTTTTGCCATTTGACCAGCTGCATTTACTTTGGTTTCGTACGTTTCAGAAATGATTTCTACGCGGGAAAAGAATGCGACGGCAAAAACAACTACAGCCATCACAGCCATCCTCACCAATGTTGAGGTTTTTTGAATAACCGGGATAAATGGTTTAGAATATTGATCAGACATCCAACTGCCCTCCCGATAACAGCATAACCAGTAGTTTAACTAAAACAGCGGTTATCAATATGACAGATATAGTCCGGGTCACACCTTGCCTGTCCATCCAACTGGCAATGAGCCCGGGAATAATATTCCCAATGACTGCGTACGAAAATGTGTCCACCGGAGAAAAAATAAGATTACGCGAAATATAACCGGCAATAAATCCCAAAAGCAAGGTCAAGACTAAACGACGCTTGCCGTAAATAAACATGTAATTGCTCAAAAACTTTACGATTCCAATAACAATAATCGCTGCTAGAAAAGTCATGAAAATTTGGTCTGGTTGATGCAAATACAAAGCAATATAACCGGGCACAATGACTCCACCAGCTGTAACACCCAATGTTTCAGATAAAATCAGACTGAAGGCAATTCCCAGTCCTATGGTAATCTCAATCATTTTGAAACTTTATATTCCATTAATTTATCAACCAACTCTTGCCCAAACCCTACTTGGTTACCCATGGCAAATAAAAGTGAATCTTTGGGCAGAGACTCAAATTGCTTAATCGTCTTACTCATTAATTCTGTTTCTGTTATCACTACTGAATTCGTTTTAGGTGAATGATATTCCACATGCTTTACCATTGAATCCACTTTTTGACCGCGCACGATGGATTGATCCGGTTTAATATCCTCATAAATCAATTGCAATAATTGTCGTGTGCGGCTGCGCCGATCTTCTCGGCTGTTCAAATAAATGCACGTTTCACCTTCTACAGGATAACGCCGTTCTACAAAATTCCAAA
>DQOT01000317.1 GCA_015658495.1 Fidelibacterota bacterium
CGGGGAAGTTTAAACAGGTTAAGGCATCTTCACCTGCCCTTTTTTTTAAAAAAAATGTTAGTAAAATATACTCTCCCAAATTTTGGTGATTTTTTCTGATCGATACAAATTTTCATACCATCAATTTCTCAGATTATAATCAAATCATTTTTTTCACCGGTGCAGGAATGTCGGCAGAATCCGGTGTACCGACCTACCGTGGACATGGTGGCATTTGGTATAAATATAAATGGGAAGAATATGCCTGTCAGGCTGCGTTTAATCGTGATCCTGAGGGTGTACTTGATTTTCATGAATTGCGCCGTATAGAGGCATTAAAATGTGAACCGCACAGTGGACATGACATAATCTCTCAAGTCCAAAAGGAAAAACCTGCGACTGTAATTGTAACCCAGAATATTGATGGTATGCACCAGCGGGCTGGCTCTGCCCATGTGATTGAAATTCATGGCAGTGCGTGGAGATTACGCTGCGAGGCGGAAGGTAAAATATTTGAAGATCTTAATGATGGAAAGTATCAATCACGAAAATGTAAATGCGGTGCCTGGCTCCGTCCCGATATTATTTGGTTCCAGGATATGCTGGACGAAGCTACCGTTCGTGAAGCGACGAACAGTATTTCTACATGCGATCTTTTTATCAGCATTGGCACAAGTGCGGTGGTTTGGCCTGCAGCAGGTTATCCAAACCTAGCAAAATCCTCTGGTGCTTTTTGTATTGAGATTAATCCTGAAGAGACTGAACTTTCGCCACTTTATGATAAATGTATTCGATCAACAGCCAGCCAAGGCTTAAACCAATTATTTGAATAAAGGAAAAATATGAAAAATCCATCTGTAATTTTAGTCGTTGCATCATTCCTTGTTATTGTACTGCATCAAAAAGCGCCGGAAGAATTACGGTATCCTTTCACTGAAACGGGTGGTGTTGTAGATACATATTTCGATACCACCATCGCTGACCCATATCGGTGGCTTGAAGATGATTATTCAAATGCAACGAAAGCTTGGGTGTCCAGGCAAAATGCTTTCACAAATTCATATATGCGCAGAATACCCTTCCGTCGTAAGATTGAAAAACGGTTAACGGAGATTTGGAATTATCCATCCCAGGGAATGCCATTTAAGAAAGGGGCTAAATACTATTATTATAAAAATGACGGATTACAAAACCAATCGGTCATGTATGTTCAAGACACACCCAACACCGCAGGAAAAGTTTTTTTAGATCCAAACACCTTTTCCAGTGATGGTACCATTGCATTGGGTGGGACCTACTTTTCACACGATCATAAATATATGGGCTATTCCATCAACATTGCCGGATCAGATTGGCAGGAATTTTATGTGATGGATCTCGAAACAGGTGAAATACTGCCTGATCATTTAACCTGGGTCAAATTCAGTGGCATGTCATGGCGCGGGAATGGATTTTATTATAAAAAATATCCAACTCCGGATGAGAATGCCGAACTGTTTGCAACGAATGAACACGCCAAAGTATTTTATCATAAAATGGGTACACCCCAAGACGCGGATGAATTGATCTTTTATGATCCGGAAACACCAAAAATTTCACCGAATGTCAATGTAACAGATGACGGGCGATTCATCTTCCTGTATCGATCCGCTGGAACCTATGGAAATTCTTTGTCGTTCAGGGACACAAAAGTTTTCCAGGATAGCTGGACACCCATCGTGGATGATTTTAATTCAAATTTTTGGATATTGGATCACATAGAGGGACAACTGATCGCGCAGACAGATCGGAATACACCCTTTAAAAAAGTAGTCAGAATCGATC
>DQOT01000246.1 GCA_015658495.1 Fidelibacterota bacterium
CGTCCTTTACAGAAAAATTAAGTAAGCCTTTATGGTAACTCAGGCTAGGTAATTCATATAAACTGGCAAAGTAGTCTCGTTCAATTGAAATATTCCCATGTCAAAGTTTAAATCAGGACAAATTATTTCTCACAAGTTGTTTCATTATAGAGGTGTAGTGCTAAACGTTGATGCTACTTTCCAGTTGACGGATGAATGGTATGAATTTATGGCAAAATCAAAACCGTCGAAAAATAAACCCTGGTATCATGTCCTAGTAAACGATGAAACTCACATGACGTATGTTGCCGAAAGAAATTTACTTCCAGATCATACAGGCGAAATTATTAACCATCCTTTGGTACCAGTATATTTCACAGAAATTGTAGCTGATCAATATGACAGGAACCTGAATTGGGATGGCGATGAACCAGTCCCGGTTGAAAATATTGGGATAGCATAATAGGTCACATTTAATTCATTCTACTGGTGGGGCTTTTTGTTTGTGGGATGGTAGGTGGATTTCAAAAAGATTTATTATACTGTGCGATACTGAAGGGGCGTTACATGATCAAAACTAAATTAAAAAGAAATCTAACGATGGTGTTTGAGTTTCCAGATATTTAATGAACGACACACAGTATCTGTCAAAGAAATTCACTTTCGATAATAGCTATGCCCGCCTTCCGGAGCGTTTCTATGTTCGGCTTTCACCAACGAAAGTTCCTGTTCCAAAACTCATCAAACTTAATGAGGAACTTGCACTGGAACTTGGCCTTGACCCGGAAGTATTAAAAACTCCTATCGGCGTTGAAATCCTCTCAGGCAATTGTATTCCAGATGGAGCCGAACCCCTGGCCATGGCCTATGCCGGGCATCAATTCGGCAACTGGGTCCCGGAGTTAGGTGATGGGCGGGCACTTTTACTGGGCGAACTCATTGGTCTTGATGGTATTCGCCGTGATATCCAACTGAAGGGATCGGGTCCAACGCCATTTTCCAGAATGGGTGATGGAAGAGCGGTGCTTGGCCCAATCTTGCGGGAATACATCATAAGCGAGGGAATGAATGGACTGGGAATACCAACCGCAAGAACCCTTTCCGCAGCGCTTACAGGCGAAAAAATAATGCGGGAACAACTCTTCCCAGGTGCGATCCTTACACGAGTTGCTCAAAGCCACGTGAGAGTGGGAACATTTGAATATTTTTCTGCCCGCAAAGATATTGAAGGATTGGGCCTTCTTGCCGATTACGTCATAAGACGACATTTCCCTGATGCTGGCAAATCAAAAAATCCATACAGTGCGCTCCTCTACGAGGTCGCAGTACGGCAAGCAAACCTTATAGCAAAATGGATGCTTTTCGGATTTATCCACGGTGTAATGAATACAGATAACATGCAGATTGTAGGTGAGACCATTGACTACGGGCCCTGCGCCTTTTTGGATACTTATCAGCCAGATATGGTTTTTAGCTCCATCGATCATATGGGTCGCTATGCTTTTGGAAACCAGCCTAAGATTGCCCAATGGAACCTTATTTGTCTGGGGCAGGCTATGCTTCCCCTAATTAGTGATGATGAGGACTCGGCCATTTCCCAGGTCAAAGAGGCAATCGGCATTTTTTCTACTATATATGAAGAAAAATGGACTTCAGGAATTATTGCCAAGCTTGGATTTGTGAATAAAATTGATGGCGATATCCAAATCGCGCAGGATCTTTTACATCATATGGCTGAGAATGAGGCAGATTTCACACTGACCTTCAGGCGATTGTGTGATTTATCCGTCAAAAGTTCAGACTTTGACGGTCATGTTCGTGATCTTTTTGGTTATTCAAAAGAATTCGATGAATGGATTATACGCTGGCGGCGCAGGCTCTTAATAGAAGGTTTGGGAGATCCTGATCGGAAATCTGCAATGGAAACTGTTAATCCCGCTTTCATCCCGCGCAACCATCTTGTCGAGGAAGCGATACGTGACGCACTTAATCAAGATTTTGGATTATTTGAAAAGCTATTGAAAGTTTATAAAGAGCCTTTTAAATATCAGCCGGAATTCAAGCATTTTATGAAACCACCTCTTGCCCACCAAAAAGTACATCAAACGTTTTGCGGGACGTGAAACGAGTTATACCTTGTCAATTATTACTTACCTCAATCTTGCTTATTTAGATACTCTCTCTTTAAGATATGGAAAGAATAATGTCCGATACTTCAATAATAGGCAATAAATCAAAAA
>DQOT01000008.1 GCA_015658495.1 Fidelibacterota bacterium
ATTCACAATAGAAAGTTTCAATCCCCGGTGCTAGTGTTCCAGTACTAGATATGGAATCCATGAACCGATCCATCGCTGTTCTTGCCAAGGATCATATCCTCATTTTGGATGTCAAATAAAGCCAGGTTTTTCACTTGTCTTTCCATCTGTTTTTCCTGTGTCACTCCAGCACAGGTCTCTTCAGCAGTTGATACGATTTATCACATTTCAGAAGAAAATTCAATTCAACTCACACATCCTTTTATTCTCGAATCATCGGTATTGGTATTTCAGGGTGGAGTATCCATTCCCGTAAAAAAAATCCAAGCTATTGCAGGGATTCTCACTTTACCAAATACGGATCAAAACTTTCCTATAGTAATAAGCTATGATTATTTGATGAATGGCTTACCGCTTTCCATGGGACCAAAATGGAAATCTTTACCGGCGTTGAATCTGGAAATGGTCCAAATCTTGTCCAAAAAGGAACAACCTTTTTCTAGAAATTCAGATCGTAAATCCACCATTTATTCTTCCGGGAGTATTTACCGTCAATTAACAGTTTCACCTTTGGGTGGTTCTGATTTTACAGGTGGACTGCAAATGCAATTGAATGGAAAGTTGACAAAAGACCTGATGGTGAGTGGTGTCCTTACTGATCAGGATTTGCCGATCCAGCCGGAAGGAACCACACGAGAATTGGAAGAATTGGACCAAGTTTATCTTACGGTTACGCATCCGAATTATTCCGTGGATGCTGGCGATATTATCTATGAAGAAAAAATTAATAACAACAATAATATTAATAGAAAACTAGTTGGGTTAAAGAATGACTTTAATATGGATCAATGGAGCGGATCTGGGGTTTATGCCGGATCAAAAGGAAATTATACAACCCTTGAAATGAAAGGAAGAGATGGAAACCAGGGCCCCTATCAATTAACCGGAAATAATGGAAACAGAGATATCATTGTTTTATCAGGAACGGAAAAAGTATGGGTGGATGGCACCAAATTAATTCGCGGGCAAAATCATGATTACACGATCGATTATTCACTGGGAGAAATTCGCTTTACACCCAAAGTTCTTATCCATGTAGATTCTGATATTTTCATTGAATATCAGTATTCAGATTTCGAATACCAAAAAGGGTTCTCCGGCGGCTCGCTGAAAAGAGATTTTGGTAAATCCGGATTTTTAACATTCGGATTTTTCAGGGAATCTGACCAATTTAAAAAAAGTGACTGGAGTCAGGATATACAAGATTCATTATCTGCCTCGGAATCCAGCACTATTCGAGTAAGCACAGTCATTCCAGATGATGAAGGTGATTATATTATTTCTGGGCGTAATTATGAATATTTCCCTAATGAAGCGGATCAACCTAGGTATTCAATTACCTTTGAATTTGATAATAATGGAAATTACATAAGAAAAATATCCGATACGGGACGAATATTTTATGAATTTGCAGGATGGGATAAAGACTTAAATAGCAATGCAGATAGATATAGTCCTTTTCACACCATTCATGCACCAAAATCGCATCAGTTTGGATTTGTAGGGGGTGAGGTTCGTTTAGGAAATCATATTAACATTTCCAGCCAAGTGACAGGTTCCGGGTTGAACCAAAATACATTAGCGAGCGGACAGGAAAATAGTGATGGTTCTTCTCGGAAAATAAACATTTCCATCGATTCACTTGTTTTGGGGCCGGCAATGTGGAACCTGGCAATTTCTAATTGGAATCGAAGCGATAATTATTTTGCCCTGGGACAAGAAAATGATGTCATGCAACGACGTCTCTGGAATTTGGATTCTGTACTATCCAGTGGTGTAGAGGAATCAAAGATCACCTCAGAAATGATCCTTCAAAATGTGGGTTCCATTAATATAGAACTGGCACAATTAAAGGTAAATCAAAATGAACGATCCAGGATGAATCTTAATCAACAAATAGCTAAACCACGATTTAAGAATTCATTTTTCAATTATTTATCCGTCAAAAAACCGGTTGGCTCATTCAAGAGGTCACAGAGCCGGATGCA
>DQOT01000115.1 GCA_015658495.1 Fidelibacterota bacterium
GACCCACCGGAACTGGGCCGCAGGATAAATGGTGTCCGCAAACTCCGTCTGGAATATGAAAATGGTCCGGTTACGCTGAAACTGGGTGACCTTTACGAAATATGGGGCCGAGGTCTGGTGTTGAATTCAGTAGACGACCAGCCAATTGACAGAGACACGGGTATTCGCGGCCTTAG
This sequence comes from Fidelibacterota bacterium, assembly GCA_015658495.1. Lineage (GTDB taxonomy): Bacteria > Fidelibacterota > Marinisomatia > Marinisomatales > UBA1611. Next base: position 177 of record DQOT01000115.1, read on the forward strand.
TATGCTCTATGCAACCGATTCATTTGCAGGGCAATTCATTACGGGACGGGCCGATATCAGCCAGAGCACCATTTATGCCCTGGATTACGATACCCGTACTCATAATTATCATTTGCCCTATAACCTCTATGGCTTGACCATGAATAAACTAGTGGGAGACCATGATCTTGGTGTCTCATTTTTGCAATCCCGGGAACAGCATCCGGTAAATACATTTCCCGTAGATACCCTGGATGTAAAGAACCAGCTTAGTAGTATCAGTTACAGTGTTACCCAGGCAGCATTTGATTTCTATGCGGAATACATCATGAATCAATCCTTTACGTTCACTGAAAACGAGTGGGGGCGACACAAGGACGGTAGGGGCCTTTATAGTAACTTAAACCTTTACTTTAATTTATTTAGTTTAAATCTAGAATATATAAATTATCATTTTGGTATACTTGATCCAATTGCACGCTGGAATGTGGTCGATAATTATGGAAACTATCAGCCCTATCAGAACCCGCCGATTGCGATGAATATTCATGAAAATGTGCTAATGAACCGAATCTCGCACCAGACTGATTTTAATAATGAGGTTGGCTTCAAGGCTGAATTCATGGGTTCCTTAGTAGACAATATTGAATTTCTGGCCATCTATGCTCAGTCCAATCGCACCCACACCTGGATAATGAATGAAGATTATACCTGGCAGCAACAGAAAAAGTTATCATTTTTCCCATCATTTGACCCGACGGCGATGCCCTTCAAGGAATTTTATGGTGAATTAATATTTCACCTGCTGCAGAACAGCCTTTATCTGAAAATCGGCTATGCAGACAGTGAGGACATTGTTGATCTGCTGCAGAATACAATGACGGATACCAGTCAGACCTTGACTTACAGCATTGCGTCAGCCAAAACATTCCCTCTGAATCTTAGTTATGCTTTTGGTAATGGTTGGAGCCTAGATGCCAAAGTCGAACTGCAGTGGCTGCAAAAAGGGTACTGGTGGTATGAGGAACAAAAAGATCAGGTAGTGGCTGACAGCCTGATGAGTATCTTTCTTGATGATGAAGGTAACCGTGTTGACAATGAAAAAAATTCGTTTATCAGTTTGAGTATTGGTAAATCACCAAAATGGTCTGTGACCTTCACTACGGATCAAACATCCATCAAAGAAGTTTTTAGCAGTACAGAACCAATAGTGAACCCACTTGAAGATCTGTTGGGGATTGACCATGAAAAGAACTGGGTCAATATAGAATTTGTTTATCATCTCACGCAGTCAATGAGATTGTCATTAATGTACGGATCACTCAAAGGGGGTCTGCTTTGTAAGAATGGTGTCTGTCGTATAATTGAACCATTCGATGATGGTTTCAAGCTTGGGCTTATAGCTGTATTTTGATGGTTGCTGGTTGTAAATTAATAGGCTTTTATTATATTAGTGAATAAAATATGAAGAAAATTCTATTCTTCGCATTGGTTGTCTCGTCGTTTATCCTTGGTGCCGAAAAGAAAGCACTGACGGAGATCATGACGAACGAAACCTGACCATACTGTGGGCCGCAGGATGCGGCCTTCGATGCTTATTTTGATCCGACCAACCCAAACTACGTTGGTGATGAGAATGTGGCCAATTGGGCGCGGGTTAAGTACAGCATGAGTTGGCCCTCAAGCACCGATCCATTTTATCTTGCTAATCCCACTGAACAAAATGACCGAAGAAATTATTATGGTGTGAACGGCATCCCCGC
>DQOT01000333.1 GCA_015658495.1 Fidelibacterota bacterium
TTGCAATGGCATTCAGGTCCAATTTTGTAGATGGATGTTGTTTAATAAGTGATTTTTTATCTATCATAATTTTTTCATAACCCGTAAATGATAATACCTTTTCAATTTCCTCATGGGTTGGCATCCCAGATTTTGGATTTGGGCCAAAGCCCCAAAGACTCATGAGATCAAACACGGTTACATCAAATGCACCATTTGTTTTTCGGGAAATAGCCTGTGCCATATTAACAACCTGGAAAAATTCTGGTGAAACAGGAATAGGTGAATCGGTTTGATTTTGATTAAATCGTGAAATTTCACTATTCGAATCCCAATTGGACATTTTTCGATTCACTTCCGTCAGAATAGAGTCAATGCCTTGTTCTATTTTTTTCTGTGCTTCAAACAATCCAACGTGGATGATTTTGATCGAATAGGTTGTGCCCATAGTTTGACCGGAAATAATGATGATATCTCTGGGAGAACTGCATCCCATCCATACGAGTAGAAAGCCCAACAGAATTTGGGTTCGTTTATTAGTTCCAGGTATTCTTTTCATAAACGGTCAGGTTTAAAATTTGAAAATCAACTGTTCCCCAGTGCGTTTCCAAAATCAATTGGAAATTTCAGGAAACAGCAGTGGCGATATTCAGCGTGATATCCAATAGAAATCCGGGCGTAATCCCAAGGATAAATACAATGGCAATTAACAAAGCAAGGACGCCTGCTGTCAGCAATCCCGTAGTTGGTTGTAAACTTTCTTTTTCATCCCGCATAACCATATTCACAATGATCCGAAAATAATAGTAAAAAGAGACCAGCGTATTCAAAACGGCAATTACCACCAACCAAATATAACCTTTTGCTATGGCCGCAGAAAAAAGTCCATATTTTGCGATAAATCCAGCCGTAGGTGGAAACCCAGCCAGGGAAACCATAAAAATTGCCATGGCCGCTGACAGCAAAGGATTACGAGAAGCTAGACCTCGAAATTGTCTGAAGGTCAAATCCTGTTCATCTTTTTCCACTAAAGATAGAATGGCGAATGCACCGAGATTCATGACGGAATAAACCACTAAATAGAATAACACTGCCGAAATCCCAGCCATGTCTTGGACGAGGATTCCCATGACTAAATACCCAGCATGAGAAACACTGGAAAAAGCCAGCATCCGTTTTACATTGGACTGCACAAGGGCAGAGATATTCCCCACCGTCATTGTCAACGCGGCCAAAACCCAAAAGAGATTCTGCCACTGTGTGAATGTTTCCGGAAAAGCGATCATGAATACTTTCAGCAATGCGCCAAAACCTGCTGCCTTAGGTGCCGTGCAAAGAAAACCTGTGATTGTTGTGGGGGCTCCTTGATAAACATCCGGTGACCACATATGAAATGGCGCCAAAGCAACCTTAAAAGCAAATCCCGTGAGCAAAAGTCCAATGCCTAAATAAAGGTAAACATCGGAAAGGACTGTTCCCGCTGCAATGGCTTGAGCGATCCCTGAAAAGTTTGTTGTTCCTGTGGCGCCGTAGGTCAATGCTGCACCAAATAAGAAAAAGCCTGTGGAAAAAGCACCCAATAATAAATACTTTAATCCCGATTCATTGCTGTAAAGGTTATGCCGGAGAAAGCCCACTAGCACATAAAGCGATAAAGATAGAAGTTCCAGGCCAAGAAAAACCATCACCAGGTCGTTTGCTCGTGTCATGAGCATCATGCCAATGACGGCAAATAAAATGAGTGCCGGATATTCACCACGGGATTTGCTGCCCATTCTCTCCAGGTATCCCTGTGAGAAAATCAGTGTCAATAAACCGACAAAAAGATAAAGGAAATCAAGAAACATTGAAAACTTGTTGAGATACAGCATACCGCCAAAAAGAAGTTTATCGTCAAAGCCTCCCTGCGCTATGGCCACCCCGGCTAACCCAAGTCCCAGAGCAGCTACCGACAGCATAATCCCAGGTCGGGAAATTCGTGCCATCTCAATGGTCAGGACAACCAGGGCCGTTATTGTTAAAATAATCTCCGGAGCGATCCCTGCTAAATCACTTGAGGTAAAGTACTGGCTTAAATCCATAGGATCACCGCATCCGTTACAATTTTGAGATTTATGTCCATCCAATTATTTCCTTAAAATACTGTGCAAATGAGGCCATTGAATCATACACTGGAAGGTTTTCAATAGGTAAGGTTGCATGAATCCTTTCGAGAAGATGTTCGACTGAAACATGCATATAACTCAACAGGATTTCCGGTTGCAGCCCGATCAGGAATACCAAAATAACAAGCGGTAAAAGGGTCGCAATTTCTCTTAAATCCAGATCCGTAAGTTGGGCCTTTGTATTGGTGTTTATTTCATTTAGCGCAATACGATAATACAGCCAAACCATATAAGACGCACCGAGGAGCACGCCAACAATGGAAAAGGCAGCAATGATCATATTGGCCTTAAATGCCCCGCTGATGATCAGGAATTCCCCAATAAATGCATTCATACCGGGAAAACCGATGGCGGCAAGCGAAAAGATCGTAAAAAAAACAACATAAATTGGAACGGTCTTGAACAGCCCGCCATAGTCCTCAATCATCCTTGTTTGGGTCCGCTCATAGATCATTCCAACACAAAGAAAGAGTGCACCCGTGATAATACCATGATTTATCATCTGCAGAATGCCACCCTCAATCCCATTTTGGTTCAGACAAAAGATCCCCAGTGTAACGAACCCCATATGGCTGACGCTGGAATAGGCGATTAATCTTTTCATATCCTTTTGCATCAGAGTTACATATGCGCCGTAGATAATTGCCGTTACGGATAGGGCCAGCAACGGAATAAAAAACAACTTCACCGCGAATGGAAACATGGGGAAAGAAAACCTTAAAAAACCGTAGGCGCCCATCTTTAGCAAAACACCGGCCAGGATGACACTCCCGGCAGTGGGTGCCTCTGTATGGGCATCCGGCAGCCAAGTATGGACCGGGAACATGGGCATCTTCACTGCAAAGGCGGCAAAAAATGCCAGGAACAACCACACTTGAAGATGAGGCGGATAGTTCCCATTGGACAGTTCCAGAATATCGAATGTTTTCCCCCCGGCATAATACAGGACAATGATCCCCACCAGCATCAGGACACTTCCTGCCAGGGTAAAAAGGACAAATTTTATGGTGGCGTAGATCCGGTTGGCACCACCCCAAACGCCAATGAGCAGAAACATGGGAATCAGTGTCAGCTCCCAAAAGAGATAAA
>DQOT01000157.1 GCA_015658495.1 Fidelibacterota bacterium
AAAGATTCTGCCGGAAACGAAGGTAAGTTAGGGGAAGGTTCTGTCCAGTGGATGACCGCGGGCCGGGGGATCGTTCACAGCGAAATGCCCATCCAGACCGATGGGTTGGCCCGGGGATTCCAACTTTGGCTCAACCTGCCAAAAGAAAAGAAAATGATAGAGCCGGCCTACCAGGATATTGAATCCGAACAAATTCCCATTGTTAAAGAAAAGGCAGGAACGGTGAAGGTTATTTCTGGGAATTTTCACGGAACAGTCGGTCCGGGGCAATCTCATACACCCGTTTTGATTCTGGATATTCAATTATTGGAAAATAGTGAATTAACCATTCCCCTTACGGATGGCTGGAATGTATTTAGTTTTATTTATGAGGGTGATGTTTTTTCCGGACAAAAATTATCCAAAGGCCAATTGGCTGTCTATGAAAAAGATGGGGATGTCGATTTCAAAACTAAGGACAGTAAAGCAGGAATTTTTTTCGCAGCCGGAGAACCTCTGAATGAGCCGGTAGCCCGTGGCGGCCCCTTTGTCATGAACACACGGGGAGAAGTTTTAAAAGCGTTTTCAGATTACCAGGAAGGTAAATTTGAATCATGAAAAAAATACACTGGGGTATATTAAGCACGGGTAAAATCGCCGGAAGTTTTACAGAAGACATACGTTATGTTCCCGATGCGGAAGTGGTGGCTGTGGGGTCCCGAAACCAGCATACGGCAGAGGCATTCGGACAAAAACACAACATACCTAAACGCCATCCATCTTACCAGGCTCTGGCCAACGATCCGGATGTGGACGTTATTTATATTGCCACACCTCATGCATTTCATGCAGAAAACAGCATTATATGCATGAATGCAAACAAAGCAGTGCTGTGTGAAAAGGCATTTTGCATCAATGCGGGTGAAGCGGAAAAAATGATATTATCTGCCCGGGAGAATAATGTATTTCTAATGGAAGCTTTGGTTACTCGTCATTTCCCGGTGATTCATCAAGTCCTGGATTGGATCAAGGATGGCTTGATTGGGGAGGTTCGTATTGTGCAGGCCAATCGATGTGCCCGGGAAGAATTCACCCTGGAAAGTCGTGTGGTGAACCCGGAACTGGGCGGTGGCAGTTTACTGGATCTAGGAATTTATGTGATCGGGTTCTCATCCATGATCTTTGGTCAACCGCCACAAAAAGCAACAGGATTTGGTTTTATTGGAGATTACGGATCTGATGAGCAGGGCGCGTCCATTTTAGAATATGACAATGGTGCATTGGCGATCCTGACCTTTGCCTTACGAACAGCCACAGTGAACGATGCCTATATTTATGGCACAGATGGCTATATAAAAATACCTGACCTTTTTGCTGTTCCGGTAGTAGCTACCTTGCATATCAATGGACAAAAAGAAGTTGAATTTGAAAAGCCCATCCGGGGGAACGGATTGCATTACCAAGTGCAAGAAGTCCACCGCTGTTTAAGGGAAGGATTGTTGGAAAGCCCCCGTTTACCACTGGAAGAATCACTCCAGATCATGGAGACGATGGATAAAATTCGTTCATCCTGGGATTTGAAATACCCAAACGATGAAAATAATCTTTTCTAAAAAAGAATGAAAGAAGAAAGGATCGGATTATGTCAGAATCAAAAATAGCCCAAAAAATGCCCTATGTCCAAAAAGTGGAAGCAGGGAAAACCTATGCCTGGTGTGCCTGTGGTCGATCCGAAAACCAGCCATTCTGCGACGGGAGCCATTCCGTTACAGACCTACGCCCCATCGTGGTGAAACAGGATGAAGAAAAGACTGTGGCTTGGTGCGGGTGTAAACAATCGGGGAATAAACCCTATTGTGACGGCACACATTCAAAATTATAGAAAGTATAAAATGAATCTATTATGAGTCTATCAGGAAAGTCGTCACTCGAAAATCTCCTGGAAAGCGGTGCGATTGAATTGGAATCCCTGCACCCAGGTGGGTTGACGACAACCCAGGAACTGGCTGAATTATGTCATGTAAATGAAAAGACAACCTTTCTCGATGTGGCCTCAGGAACGGGAGAGCGCGCCTGTTTTCTTGTAGATGAATTTCATTGTAAAGCGACGGGTCTTGATGCTTCGGAAATTCTGCTGGAACAAGCCAGGGAAAAGGCATTGCAGCAGGGATTTGACGTCGAATTTCGTTTTGGTGACGCCCATGACCTGCCCTTT
>DQOT01000032.1 GCA_015658495.1 Fidelibacterota bacterium
CCATACCATTGAATACGCTACCGGATTCAATTGGGTGGTTGGGGAATCAGGTTTCTTGGACCATTGGTTCCTTCGAATGTTATGGTGGTATTATTGATTCATCATCGTGGTTCCCATCAAGAAATGTTGGGGAACGTTGGCAGAATTTTGTTTCGGAAGGAACAGTCACAGATACGTTTGATTGTGGTCAAATTGGTGCTCCCTGGGCTTGGATAAGTGATGGCTATCAATCAGGAACCTACACTTCCGGGGATACGGTTCATATCTGGTCTGCCCTGGATCCAACAAACATGATATTCCAGGAATGGACAGGCGACACATCATTATTGGATGACCAGGATGAATGGCACACATCATTTATAATGCCAGACAATGATGTATACTTTTATGCACACCAAGATACAGTGGGACCTTTGAATTTTGATTATGAAATAATCCAAGGCGTGGAAAATACAAAAAATGTTTACTCTAAATTCCCGGAAGATCCTATTGGGACGATCTTCTTTTTTCATGGTGGTAGTGGAAATGCTGAGGATATTATTCAACGAGTCGAAGTGATTCAGTTTTTCCAGGATGCCTGGACCGCTGGTTACGGGTTAGTTATCACAGAATCGGAAGATCAAACTCTAAATGATCCCAATGGAGATGGGCGCACTCCCTGGCTATTAAATCCCTGGACCGTGGAAGAGAATATAGATATTGGAAATATCCAAGCCCTGATAGACACTTTTATCACTCGTGGAAAAATGGATGAGCAAACTTCACTTTATTCTATTGGTGTTTCCAATGGCGGGAATTTTTCTTCGGTCCTTGCACATGGTTTAAATTTTAACGCTGCTGCCATGTATTCCGCCCAGGGAAATCCACCAGAACTTTACCAGGTTACTGAAACCCCAACTGTTTTCTGTCCTGCAAAATATGATCCTGCTCTTGGTGGAGGAAACTGGGCGGCCCACATGAATTTTGATACCCTTCAGAGCCGGGACATCCCCAGCGCATTTTATGAACTTGACCGTTCTCCGGCTTATCCCCAGCGTTTTGCTCGAATCCCGGGAATCGATCTCAGTTTATCCAATGATCTGTTCAACGAATTCCTTACCATGGGATTTATAGACAACGACTATTATTTCACGGTCCTGGATGATTCTATCCAGTATCTTTATATGACCAATCCAGAAAGCTTTTCGATCCTGGGCACATTAAACATTCCAACGGTTCGCCATGTTTTGGATCAAATCAAGGTTATGACCGCAGACCATTCCTTTTTTGCTGATTTTAACCAGCGGGTTTTGTCCTTTCTCAGCGAACATAGTGCCGGACCTGATTTCTGGTTACAGCAGGCAGAAATCCCCCAGGGCTACAAATACCGTGCTGGATCTGCGCCAGAGGGACATGTGATGGTTGTCGGAACTAACCTGGATGATGATATGCCTGCTTTGTATTATTCTTTTGATGATGGATCATCCTGGAACAACTTAAACGGACTCAATAACCCGGCAGCCATGTTCCAGGATGTTATTCTAAGCGGGGATGGGCGAATTTATCTACCAGATTTTGCCTACGGAGTTTTTTACAGCGCTGACTACGGACTGACCTGGACTAATGCCTTTGAATTCACACCGGAAGGCTGCACCGCGTTCGGTCTGCACTCATCCGGAGTTCTTTTTGCAGGACTGACCTATACCGGTATCGGGTTTATTCATCGTTCGGAGGACAATGGGGCAACCTGGGAAGCTATTCCCCTGCCCAACTACAACTCCAATTATGCCGTGGAGCACATTCATTTCAACTCCCAAGGCCATGTGTTTTTAGGGACCATCAACGGCATATACCGTTCCACGGACGTGGGCCTCACCTGGGAGCAGGTCAACTATGGCCTAAATGGTGTGCAAGTTTATTCGATGACTATCGATGACCAGGATCATATTTATGTTTTAACCACGCAGCCGGGATTATTTGACGGCTACTATCGCAGTATGGATAACGGCAGCACCTGGGAAACACTGGACTGGGTTCAGGATATCAATTACGCCCTCGATATTGTTGGCGTGAATGGTCGTATTTACGCCATTAACGATCAGACTATTTTCATGACAGACGATGCCGGACAAACCTGGTCAGAATTGACTAATGGACTTAATCAAGATGAAGCATTTTACCTGGGTGCAGATTTGGAACTGACTCCTTCCGGCTACCTTTATGCGGCAGGGAAATATGTGCACCGTTCTTCCCAAACGGTTTCATCACCTACCATGGGTATGGAACCAACCCGTGTGCCCAAACAATTTTCGTTCAAACTTTTTCCAGCTTATCCCAACCC